>NZ_JAHLYO010000032.1:0-165556 GCF_025128015.1 Synechococcus sp. CS-1333 | reverse complement strand
GTCGATGTTAACGCGGTAGATGGCATCGGGATGGAGCGCGTCGGCCGTCGGATTGGCATTGAGGATGATCACGGTCCTCGACGGGTCCTTGGGCGACTGGAACGCATAGAGGTCACAGAGGTCGAGTCGTTGGTCCCCGAGAGGAGGACCGAGATTCAGTCCAGTGAAATGGTTCGACACTGCTGTTCTCCTTTGAGCCGAGATTCCCAATTATGGACCGGTTGCCGCTCCTGTGGCGGTGCGCACTGAGCCGCGCGCAGCCCTCTAGAAACGACATGAGCCTTCATGGGCGCGACGAGCGCTGCGGGGGGGCTGGAACGAGTGAGGTATCTGATTCATGATCATGAATCAATACAGCGCGGGAGAGCTGCTTACAGGCGAGGACGCCGTGGTACGCCTCGTGGGTTTCCTGGGCCAAGGCGATGCACGTTGTGTGCGGCACTTCCCATCTCTATGAGTTCCCTCGCGCCTGTGGCGCCTAACGCCCCGCATCAGCGGCGCGGGCCTCCCGCGTCCGCTGGATGGGGTTGTTGGGCTTACTTCAGCGGGACTTGTTGCGCCTGATCAAGCCAACGATCAGGACAATGACACCAAGTAGCACCCCTGTAGACGCAGGAATAGCCATGCTCATTGCGGCCCAGTACATAGTTTCAATCGCATATTGTCTGAATCCACATGGGTAAGTCTCACCGAGCCAGCCTCCGCATCGACCGGAATAGGCGGGGAGCCACACCAAGACGCTGAAGACAAAGCCGGCAATGAAGGGTCCGATCAACGCAAGCGGGAGCTGAAACCATGCCGACCGACCGAAGGCTTGCCGAAAGACAGAGAGCCACACGGCTAAGGGCGGCAAAAAAATCAGCACCTTTGAAATGCTGATGAAGGATAGAGCGATAACGATGTCCATGATGTTTGAACTATCCGTGGAGCCTTACCTAGCGACAAGTCGATCGAAATGCTTTTCTCACTAGGCAACCCTGATGCCCAAGGCCGAATGGGCGGATCCGCATAAAACGCCCTTCAGACCTCTTTTGCAGCATAAGCGGGGAATCCCCTGACGCAACATGACCAGATTCCTTTCTTAGACTGGTCTTTCTGATTCCCCTGCAGGCCCTTGGCGACTTAACCGGGTCCGTATAACACTGTTCAATACGATACAACTTGAGAGACTTCATCCCTCCCTCTGGCAACCTGGAATTGTGACCCAATGGCCTTCAAGTGTCCTTGTTGGTCTGCAAGCTTCTAGATCTGATCCAGTCTTCCCACGCGATTGCCTGGGCGATTGTCCAGAGATGCTCATTGCCACTTTGGCTGGAGGCTCCCTATGGCGGCCCGGCAATCTCCATCACATCGTGCTGATGATGGAGGAGATCACAAACTCCCCTGCTTGGAAACTCCCGAGCCTTCGAACTCCACAATCAGCGGCTCCGTGACTCGCACGAGCCTTTTCCCGCGGAGCACCCCCGCAAGCGTCCGCACAGGCGTCTGTTGTCGACCTCAGCGAACGCGTGGAGTTCCACATCAGTGCTGCTGCGCCGGCGTTCGCATTCCTCCCCGTCAACGCGAGCGATGTGCCGGCTGGCATCGTCGCCCCGGTCTTCCACCAGCACGCCGTTGGGGGTGCTCCCATTGAGCGGTTCCTAGGCGATGGCGAGGCGCACGTCTCACAGGTCCGCCAGGTAGCGGCAGCGTTGCAAGGCGCACCCGATCACCGCCCTTGTCGGCCGGCCGTCAGTCATTCGACATGGGCAGCGCGCTTACCCCTTCAGCGGCAGTGGATCGGTCACCCAGCCGGGGCGGTCGCCCTCTGCGCTGGGCCGCGCCAGGCGCCAGCTCTGCCCCTTTTCACCGCGCAGCAGATACAGCTCGAAGGCGCTGTCCACCCGGTAGGGGTCATTGGCGAGCCGCCAGTCGAACTGGCCGCTGAGGTGAAGCCCCTGGCGATCGCCGATTGGGACCTTCTCCTGATGGCTGACGCGCACCCGGCTCACCTGGGGCGCTCCGGGGGGATCAAGCGCGAGCGCCGTCGCGATCGAGCGCTGGGTGAGGGCGATCTGCAGCTCCAGGGCACTGAGCAGCACCTGCTGCGACGGCTGGCCCACCCCCTGGCAGCCGCTCAGCGCCAGCAGCAGCCCGAGCGCCACAGCAATCAGGCAGGCGCCCAGCGGTGGCAGCGCAGACCGCCCACTGGCGGAGAGAAGGGGACCGGGCAGCATGGGGGCGCCTCAAGATGTGCCCATGATCGGCTGGCTGCAGGGCGCTGTGGCGGAACGGTGGCAGCAGGGACACCGCTGCGGCCTGCTGCTCTGCTGCCAGGGGGTGGGCTACGAGGTGCAGCTCACCCGCCGCCACTGGGAACGGCTCCCGGGTGAAGGCGCCGTGCTCACCCTGCACATCCATCAGTCGATCCGCGAAGACGGCTGGACCCTGTTCGGTTTCGGCGGGCGGCAGGAGCGGGACCTGTTCCGCTTGCTGGTGGCGGTCAGCGGCGTTGGCCCCCAGCTGGCTCTGGCCCTGCTGGGCGCCCATCCGCCCGAGGAACTGGTGCGCGCAATCGTTCAGGCCGATCTGCGCAAGCTCTGCCAGGCGCCGGGGGTGGGCAAGCGCACCGCCGAGCGCCTGGCGGTGGAGCTGCGCGGCAAGCTGGCCGAGAGCGACGGCGGGGCGGCCGCGCTGGCTGGCGGGGCCTTCGGCCTCGATGACGGCGGCGCCGACGATGGCACCACCCCCCTGGCCGCCACCCGCGACGAGGTGCAGATCACGCTGGAGGCGCTCGGCTACGCGCCGCTGGAGATCAACCGGGCCCTGCACGCCGTGGGACGCGGCGGGCTGGAGCCGGCCGAAGGCCCCGATGCCTGGCTGCGCGAAAGCCTGCGCTGGCTGGCCCAGCAGGCCGCCTGACTCCCTCCGGCCCAGGGGGCGCCCACGGGGCGGTAAGTTGTCTGTTTGCACCGTCAGGGCCCGACGCCGGCATGCCGCTCGATACCACCAAGAAACAGGAACTGATCAACAGCCACCAAACCCACGGCACCGATACCGGTTCCGTCGAGGTGCAGGTGGCGATGCTGAGCGAGCGGGTCTCCCAGCTCACCGGTCACCTGCAACAGAACAAGCACGACTTCTCCTCCCGCCAGGGTCTGCTGAAGATGATCGGGCGCCGCAAGCGCCTGCTCGGCTATCTCCGCGCCCAGAGCGAAGATCGCTACGCCCAGCTGATCGCCAAGCTCGGCATCCGGGGCTGAGCGGATCCATGGCGGCCAAGCGCAAGCCCCGCCCGAAGGCCTCCGGTCTTGCCCCCTCTGCCACGGCCGGAGCGGGCAAGTCTGGCGGCGGCGCTGCCGCCAAGGCCAGTGGGGCCAAAGTGATTCCGCCTGCAGTGGCCAACCGCATGGCACGCCGCATCGCCCTGGCCACGGGGGTTCCCTCCGTGCTGGGCATGTCCGCGTTCGTGGTCAGCTACCTGCTGGTGAGCCGCAACATCTACGACGTCCCCCCGGTGCTCACCCTCGCGGTGTCCGGTGGCCTGTTCCTGCTGGGTGTGCTGGGCCTCAGCTATGGCGTGCTCTCGGCCAGCTGGGAAGAAGCGGCCGGCAGCCTGCTGGGCTTCGAGCAGATCGGTGTGAACATCAGCCGTGTGCGTGCCTCCATTCGGGCGATGCGCCAGGGCAGCAACGCGCCCGGCTGATTGATCCCCGCTTCAGCAGCAGCACGCCGCCAGCACGCCACACGCCCCCTGGGATTGCCCCTGCACCGCTCGTGCTGCTGAACGTGCAGCAGACAAGGTGCTGGCGAAGCGATGCGCCTGAAGGTGCTGCAGATCTGCCCTGGAATGAATCCTTGCTGAGCCGTTTGTGGTGCGTTCGTGGCCGCTTGGGGGAGCGCTGGCTAGGTGTTGGAGGTGCCCTTGCAGACCTAGCCCATGAAACGAATGGATCGGAGGTTCCCGATTTCCCTGATTCTCGCCGTGGTCGTGATGATCGCCTCCTGCGTGTTTCAGCCCCCTGCAATGGCCTCGACCAGCTTCGTAACCACCACCCCCTTTGCCGCCAGAATCATGTCCAAAGATCTCTCTGCCTCCGCCAAGCAAGCGGAAGGCCGGCTTGAAGCTGCCCACGGCGAACTCACCGGAGACACCGGCGAAAAGCTCAAAGGGCAGGCCAAACAGGTGCAGGCTGCAGCGATGCAGGCCGGCTCCGACCTCAAACAGGGCGTGAAGTCGACCGCTAACAAGGTGAGCGATGCCACCGCCAAGGCCGCTGACAAGATCAAGTGACCAGGGCCTGAAACACAAAGGCCAATCAGTGGAGTTCTCCGCTGCTTGGCCTGATCCGTTGCATCACGCCCGGGGGCCTGCTGCTAGGCCTGCTGTGGTGATCCACAGGATTCAATCCCAATAGCTACTTCAATCGTTCAGGAGTGCCTCCCATGCTGGAAACCGTGGCTGTCGTGCTGCTTGTGTTGTGGCTGTTGGGTCTGGTCAGTTCGTTCACATTGGGTGGGTTGATTCACCTGTTTCTTGTGGTCGCTGTAGTGATCATTGTGCTACGGCTGCTGCAACGCTCCCGGATCTGATGGATCTGATGGATGCGTTTTCAGGCCTTGCTGCAAGGCCGATTTCTTCTTGTTGCTCTCGATGATTCGGCTGCTGACAACCTTCAGGCTTCAGGTGGTGATAGCGGTGTCTGCATTCATCTCCGTGGTGCCTCTGGATATTCGGGCACAATCCATTGATGCCCGTAATCTAGCCATGCACTTCTGCCAGCTTGCTGTGAATAATGAAGTGAAGCGCTCGGGTCAGAGTGTGCCTGAAGGGTTAACACAATCCACTTGCCAATGCTTTCTCAGGCAGTTTGATTTCAACAGCAATCTCAAAGCGGCTGAAAGTGTCTGCCGGCAAGAGACGCTGCGCAAATACGGGCTTTGATGGCGTTCGGTTCACGGCTCAGCGCCCCACTCCGCGAACCTTTGCGTGCACGTCTCACCGCATCCAGGCCCGTGCGTGAGCCCCAGGTCCATGCGTAATCCAGCCAGGCGTCTCAAGCCACCGGTCTGGCAGCCACAGCATCAGCCCAGCCGCAGATCAGGCCAGCTGCAGGGGTGAGTGCAGCCGGGCGGTGAAGGCGGCGGCGTGGAGGGTGTCCACGGCGGCCACGCCATCGCGCACGCAGAACTGGTGGCCGAAGCGTACGTAGCGGGTCTGGTCGTGCAGCTTCACCAGCGCCACCACCGGCACCCGCACCCCCGCTTCGTCCTGCTCCGGCCGGTGCCGCACCAGGCATTCGCGCAGCTGATGCTGCACGGCGATGTCGGCGGCCTGCTCGGCCTCCAGTTCCACCAGCAGCAGCTGCAGATCATCGATGGCGCGGCAATCGTCCACGATCAGCTGCACCCGGTCGTCGCGTCGATCCACCGAGGCCCAGATCAGCAGGCGTGCATCCACCATCAGGTGATCGCAGAGCCGGGCGAAGGTTTTTGGAAACACCACCGCTTCGGCAGTGCCGGTGAGGTCTTCGATCTGCAGCACCGCCATGCGGTCGCCTTTGCGGGTGGTGACATTGCGGATCTCCGGCACCATCGCCACCACACTCACGCGCGCCTTGTCGGCCTGCTCCTCGAGCGTGGCCAGGCCGATCGGTGAGAGCAGCCGGATCGGCTGCGCGAGTTGCCTCAGCGGGTGATCGGAGAGATAGAAGCCCACCAGCTCCTTCTCCAGCCTCAACTTCTCCTTCGGCGGATAGTCGCTCACAGGAGCAGCTTTCGGCGCCATGCTGTGATCAGCGCCCCCAGCGCCGCTGCCTGCTTTGCCGCCGCCATCGGCAGGCGGGGGGGCAAACAGATCGAACAGGTTTCCCTGTCCACTGGCCCGGTCGCGGGCGCGAGAGCCTGCCCAATCCAGCACCAGATCGAGATCCGCCATCAGCTGGGCGCGGTTGGCGTTGGGCTCCAGCGCATCGAGGGCGCCGCAGTGGATCAGCGATTCGAGCGCCCGCCTGTTCATCAGGTTGGTGGGGATGCGATCGCAGAGATCAGCGAGCGAGGCAAAGGGCCCATCCATGTGGCGGGCCTCCAGCAGCTGACGGATGGCGCCATCCCCGAGGTTGCGCACCGCCGAGAGTCCGAACAGGATGCGATCGCCGGTGGGGGTGAAGTCGATTCCCGAGGCATTCACATCGGGTGGCATCACCTCGATGCCCATGGATTGGCAGTTGGCGATGTAACGCTGCACCTTGTCGGTGCTGCTGGCGTTGACGGTGAGCAGGGCAGCCATGTAGGCCACCGGATAATGCGCCTTGAGATAGGCGGTTTGATACGTCACTGCCCCGTAGGCGGTGGAGTGGCTCTTGTTGAAGCAGTATTCCGCGAACAGCACCATCTGCTCGAATAGCTTTTCCGCCACCGCACTGTTCACGCCGCGGGCCGTGGCCCCCTCCACGAACTGGCTGCTGTGCTTCTGCATCTCCGACACCTTCTTCTTGCCCATGGCGCGGCGCAGCAGATCCGCTTCCCCCAGCGAATAGCCGGCCAGATCCTGCGCGATCCGCATGATCTGCTCCTGATACACCATGATCCCGTAGGTTTCCTTCAGGATCGGCTCCAGGGCCGGGCAGGCGAAATCAATCGCTTCGCGGCCGTGCTTGCGGTTGATGAATTTGGGGATCAGGCCGGCATCCAGCGGGCCGGGGCGGTAGAGCGCCAGGATCGAGGAGATATCTTCCAGGGAAGAGGGTTTCAGATCGCGCACGATCTGACGCATGCCGCTGGATTCCAGCTGGAAGATGCCTTCCAGATCACCGCGGGCCAGCAGTTCATAGGTGCCGGGGTCATTGGCCGGCAGGGCATCGGGGTCGATGCGTTCACCGCTGCCCCGCTCCACCAGATCCACCGTCTTTTCGATCATGGTGAGGTTCTTGAGGCCGAGGAAGTCCATCTTCAGCAGCCCCATCGCCTCCACATCTTCCATGAAGTACTGGGTGATCACCTGGCCGTCGTTGTTGCGCTGCAGCGGCACCAGCGAATCAAGCGGTTCGGCGGCGATCACCACACCGGCGGCATGCACACCGAAGGTTTTGTTGGTGCCTTCGATGCGGCGGGCCATGTCCACCCAGCGGCGCACATTGGCGTCGTTTTCATACTTTTCGCGGAACTCCGGTGCCGGTGACTCCGGCCCGATCATCTCGGCGAGCTTGGCCGGTTTGCCCCTCACCACCGGAATCAACTTGGCCAGCCGGTCGGCATCGCCGTAGGGGATGTCGAGCACGCGCGCCACATCCTTCAAGACCGCCTTGGAGGTCATGCGGTTGAAGGTGATGATCTGCGCCACCTTGTCGTCGCCATAGCGCCGGGTGACGTACTCGATCACCTCGCCGCGCCGCTCGATGCAGAAGTCGGTGTCGATGTCCGGCATCGACTTGCGCTCGGGGTTGAGGAAGCGCTCAAACAGCAAGCCGTGCTCCACCGGATCGAGCGCCGTGATGCCAAGCGCATAGGCCACCAGCGAGCCGGCCGCCGAGCCCCGACCCGGACCCACCGGGATGCCCTGCTCACGGGCGTAGCGGATGTAATCCCACACCACCAGGAAGTAGGTGGGGAAGCCCATCTGCTCCATCACCTGCAGCTCGAAGGCCAGCCGCTCGCCATAGAGCGGCGTGAACGGCTCGGCGGCCGAGAGCCCCAGCCGCTTGCGCAGCCCCTGCTCACTCACCTCGCGCAGATAGCTCACCGCCGTGTGGCCATCGGGGATCGGGAAGCACGGCATCTGCTGGCGGCCGAGGATGTCGTAGGCCTCCACCTTCTCGGCCACCACGGCGGTGTTGGCGATGGCACGGGCCACCACGGCGGCATCGAGATGATCGGCGAACAGACGGCCCATTTCCGCCTCGCTCTTGATGTATTCCGTGCCGGTGTACCGCAGGCGCTTCTCATCGGTCACCAGCTTGCCGGTGAGCACGCAGAGCAGGGCGTCGTGCGCTTCCACGTCACCGCTGGTGAGGTAGTGGGCGTCGTTGGTGGCAATCAGCTCGATGCCGAGTTCGGCGGCGATGCGCACGATCTCCACGTTCACGATCCGGTCTTCCGGGGAGCCGTGATCCTGGATTTCCAGGTAGAAATCCTCCCCGAACAGCTCCTGATACCAACGGGCCACATCCCGCGCCACATCCGGGCGGCCGCGCAGAATCGCCTGGGGGATCTCACCGCCGAGGCAGGCGGTGGCCACAATCAGGCCTTCGCTGTACTGCTGCAGTAGTTGTTTGTCGATGCAGGCGCGGGCAAAGATGCCGCGCCCCCGCATGCCGCGCAGGTGGCTGATGCTGGTGAGCTTCACCAGGTTGCGGTAGCCGGTGTCGTTCTTGGCGAGCACCACCAGGTGGTAGCGGCGTTCTTTCTTCGGCTGCGGATCCTCGATCGAGCCGTTGATCACATACATCTCGTTGCCGATGATCGGCTTGATGCCGGCCTTGCGGCACAGCTTCAGCAGTTCGATCGCGCCATACATCACGCCGTGGTCGGTGAGGGCGAGGGCCGGCATGCCCAGCTCCACCGCGCGCTCCACCATCTGCGGCAACTGGCTGGCCCCGTCCAGCAGGCTGTAGTCGCTGTGGTTGTGGAGCGGAACGAAAGCCAAGGGCGTGGGGTGGCTGAACCACTACGGGGTGTGCTTACCCTACGGGCACAACACTAGATCTGGCGTTTAGTTCCCTGTCAAGGCACCGCCGGCTCAGGCCACCAGGGCCGCCTCAGGCCGGCTGTCCATCACCCGCGCCGCCTGTTCGTAGTGGTGAGCCACCTGCAGCAGGCGCGGCTCCTCCAGCACGCCGGTGATCAGCTGCAGACCGATCGGCAGGCCGTCGGCGTCGAAGCCGCAGGGCAAGGAGATCGCCGGCAGGCCCGCCATGTTGGCCGGAATCGTGAGCAGGTCGGCCAGGTACATCGCCAACGGGTCGTCGGCGTGGGCGCCGAAGCGGAAGGCGGTGGTGGGTGAGGTGGGGGTGAGCAGCACGTCCACCTGGCCGAAGGCGGCGTCGAAGTCGCGACGGATCAGGGTGCGCACCTGCTGGGCCTTCTTGTAAAAGGCATCCACGTAGCCGGCGGAGAGGGCGTAGGTGCCGATCAGGATGCGGCGCTGCACCTCGTCGCCGAAGCCTTCGGCGCGGCTGCGGGCGGTCATCTCCGCCAGGCTGCCGGCCTGCTCGGAGCGGAAGCCGTACTTCACACCGTCGTAGCGGGCCAGGTTCGCCGACGCCTCTGACGGGGCGATCACGTAATAGGTGGCGATGCCGTCGTTGAAACGGGGGCAGCTCACCTCCACCAGCTCGCAGCCGAGGGCCTCCAGCTGCGCGGCGGCCGCCAGCACCGACGCCTTCACCTGGGGATCCAACCCCTCCTGTTCAAAGCATTCGCGCACGAGACCCACGCGCAGACCGGCGATGGGTTGCCGCAGCGCGGCCCGGTAATCCGGCACGGGGGCCTGCAGGCAGGTGCCATCGCGGGGGTCGGCGCCGGCGATCACCTGCAGCAGCTCGGCGGCATCGGCCACGCTGGTGCTGAACGGACCCACCTGGTCGAGGGAGCTGGCGAAGGCCACCAGCCCCCAGCGGCTCACCCGGCCGTAGGTGGGCTTGAGCCCCACCACGCCGCAGAAGGCGGCGGGCTGGCGGATCGAGCCGCCGGTGTCCGATCCGAGGGCCGCCATCGCTTCACCGGCGGCCACAGCCGCCGCGCTGCCGCCGGAGCTGCCGCCCGGCACCCGTTCGGGGTCCCAGGGGTTGCGGCTCGGGCCGAAGGCGGAGGTTTCGGTCGAGCTGCCCATGGCGAACTCGTCGAGGTTCGTTTTGCCCAGCAGCACCGCGCCGGCCTGCCACAGCCGTTCGGTGACGGTGGATTCGTACGGCGGAACGAAGTGCTCCAGCATGCGGCTGGAGCAGGTGGTGGCGATGCCCTTGGTGCAGAGGTTGTCCTTGATCGCCAGGGGGATACCGGCCAGCGGCGGCAGCGTCTCACCGGCGGCACGGGCGGCGTCGATGCGATCGGCATCGGCGCGGGCCCGTTCCGCCGTCACCTCCAGGTAGGCATGCACGGTGGGATCCACCGTGTCGATGCGGGCCAGGTGGTGATCGGTGAGCTCACGGGCGGACACGTCTCCGCTCTGCAGCCGCTCACGCCATTCGGCGATCCCCATCCCAAGCCCATCGTTGCTGGTGGGACGCTATCAGCCGGGCTCCTGAACGTCGGTGAGGGGTTCGCCCCGGTGCGTGCGGAGGATTTCATGGCTCAGCCCGCCGGGTGCCTCTGCCTGAAGATCGGCGAGAAAGTGCTCCAGTTCCACTTCCAGCTCCTGGCGCCGCATGAACGGGCCGAACCAGTAGATGACGTTGGGATCGTGGGTTTCAACCCGCGCCCACCATGCCATCCCCAGACCATTGGCCAGGCTGCGCAAAGGCCGGATCAGGGCGTCCATTCAGGCTTTTCGTACCGATCCATTGTGCCCTCGCATGGGGCCGTCCACAGCCGTTTTTCCCGAATGGTGTGCACCGTCGGACTCAGAGCTGGATGTCCCCCTGAAAGCCCGTGGGGCTGGTCGGCGAGAGCTCCAGGGTGAGCTCCAGAGGCGCTGAAGGAGGTGCTGGGGCAGCGGTGGATTCGCTGCTGGTTCCAGGCTCCTGAATGGTTGCGGTCTTCTCACTGGCTGCAGGCTCCACAACGGCTGCGAGCTCGTTGTGGGCCGCGGGCACCGCGTCCTCTGCGGGTTCCTGCACCTGCTCCGGGTCGATGCCGGCGAGGGAGTCGTACGCAGCCACTGCCTCCTCCACCATCAGCTCCCCATCAATGCGCAACTCCTCATCCACGGGGAACTCCCCATCGACGCGCTGTTCTTCAACGACGATCAACTCCTCTTCGACGATCAACCCCTCATCCACAGCCAGGAGCCCATCCACAGGCAGCTCCTGATCAGCGGTCAGCAGCCCCTCATCGGCCGGAAGCGCATCGCCCGGGCCGTCAGCAACGGCGGCCGGTTGGTCAACCGCCGCCGGGACTGCTTCTGTGTTGCTGGCTGCCGCCTTGCTCGGCAGCTGCGGACGCACGATGCGCGGAGCCGGGGCATTGCCGGTGATCGCCTGCATCCAGCCGCGGCGGGCTACCTCATAGAGCAGCAGGGCCGTGGCCACCGAGGCGTTCAGGCTGGGCGTGGCGCCCCGCAGCGGAATGCGGATGAGCTGGTCGCAGTGTTTGCGGGTGAGCATCGAAAGCCCCTGGCTCTCCGAGCCGGTGACCACCACCAGCGGGCCGTCGAGATCGGCTTCCGTGAGGCTTACCGTGCCTTCTTCAGCCAGGCCCACCACCCGGTAGCCCTCCTCCTTGAGCTGCTCCAGCGAGCGGTTCAGGTTCACCACCCGGGCCACGGGCAGGTGCTCCAGGGCGCCGGCGGCCACCTTGGCCACCGAGCCGGTGAGGCCCGCATTGCGGCGCTGTGGCAGCACCAGGCCATGGGCGCCAAGGGCTTCGGCGCTGCGCACGATCGCGCCGAGGTTGTGGGGATCGGTGAGTCCGTCCACCGCCATCAGCAGGGGCGGTTCGCCGATGCCGCGGCAACCGTCGATCAAGGTGCCGAGATCGAGGGTCTCGGCGGCGGCGACCTGCAGCACGATCCCCTGGTGCACCGCTCCACCGGTGAGCTGGCCGAGGCGGGCCCAGGTGACCTCCTCCACCAGCACCCCACCGGCCTTGGCTTCGCGCAGCAGCTGCAGGAAGCGGGGAGCGAAGCGCAGCTCAGGGGTGCACCAGATGCGGTGAATCGGCCGGTCGCTCTCCAGCGCGGCCTGGGCGGGATGGCGTCCCCAGATCAGATCATCGGCCGGTTCGGCGCCGAAGCGTTCCGATTCGCCCGTTGCTTGCGGCTCGCTGGCACCACGGTCCACGAACATCCCGCCGGAACCGCCGGGGCCATCAGGCCGGGGGGCGGAGAAGGGGGGCTTGCGGAAGGGCGGCCGGCCCGTGGGGCGGCCGCCGAAGGAAGGACGGCCGCCGAAAGAGGGACGGCCACCAAAGGAGGGGCGACCTTCCGGCCTGCGATCGCCGAAGCGGCGCTCACTGAACGGGCGGGCGCCCGAGGGCCGATCGCCGCCAGGGCGGTCGCTGGAGGGGCGATCGCCGGCTGGGCGGTCCACAGAGGGCCGATCACCTGCAAGCCGCTCCCCACCGGGCCGCTCGCCAAAGCGCCGCTCACCCCCGGCGCGATCGTCCGTGCCACGACGGGGGCCGAAGCGGGCACCACCACCAAAGCGGGCGCCGCCACCAGCGCCACCGAAGCGCGCACCGCCCCCGGCACCACTGCCGCCGCCGAACCGTGCACCACCGCCACCGAAGCGGGCGCCACCCCCCTCGGCCGGGGCCGCTCCCGCTTCCGGCCGGCGACCGGCGGGGCGCGAACTGATCACCCGGGCCGGGCGGCCTTCGCCGGCGGGGCGCTGCACGCGCTCACGCCGCTGCTTGCGCCATTCCTCACCGCCCCGGTCGGGGGCTTCGCGGCCGCCACGCTCCGGGGCCGGACCGCGGCGCTCAGGCCGCCCTTCGCCTGGACGGGACGGCCGCGCGCCGCGCGGGCCTGCTCCGGGCCGATCGCTGCCCCCGCCTGCGCCATTGGGCCGGCGGCGCTCGAAACGTTGGTTCATGGGTACGGAGGCAAGGGGTCAGGGGTCGGTCTGTTCCAGATGATCCAGCAGCTGGGCGAGCCGTCCGGGATTCCGTAAAAAGAGCCAGCCCACCATTGTCTCAAACCCTGTGGCCTGTCCGTAGCGTCCCGCATCTCCCCGGCGAGGACCACGGCCGGCTTTGTTGCGGCCACGCCGCACCCATTCCCGCTCTTCCGGCTCCAGCAGCGGCTCAAGCCGCTCCAGCGCCCGCGCCTGGGCATCGGCGCGCACTTCCTCCACCACGGCCCGGTGCAGCACATCGCTGCGGCCGGGGCTGCGGCAGTGGCGCAGACGTTGATGCAGTTCCCACACCGCATCGCCCAGCCAGGCGAGTTGGAGCGGCCCCAGCGCCTCGGCTTCCGCCGGTTGCAGGCACATCAGCCAGCGGACGGCCTCGGAATCAGGCGGTGGCAAGGGCACCCAGTGCCGTTTCCAGATCGGGCTGCAGGTGCAGGAAGCTTTCCAGGCGCACCAGTTTCACGGTCTGGATGACGCGGGCGTTGCCCACCACCACGAACTGGATGTTGGCTTCGGTGCACTGCTTCGCCAGCTGCACCAGCACGCCGAGGCCGGAGGAATCGATGAAATCGATGTGGGTCAGATCCAGCAGCAGCGGCAGCTTGTTGCTGCCCATCTGTTCGGTGATGAACTCCTTGAACTGCTTGTCGGAATAGGCGTCGAGCTGGCCAGTGAAACTGCACAGCAGGCAGTTTTCGCGACGCTCACAGCCGCCCCGTAAGGAAACGGTCAGTCGATGCAGTTCTGGAATCGCCCCAGCCCTCGATGCGAAACGAGCGACCGAAGTGTAATGAGCGATGGCAAGGCCCAGACCGCTCGCACACAAAACCGGAACACCCGCCGGTCGATCAGGCGCGGCGTTCAGCCATCAGGGCCACGAAGCGGCCGAAGTGGTGGTCGGCGTCGTGGGGGCCAGGACTGGCTTCCGGGTGGTACTGCACGCCGAACACGGGCCGGTGGCGATGGCGCAGGGCTGCCACCGTGTTGTCGTTGAGGTTGGTATGGGTGATTTCCACCTGTGCCGCATCCAGCGAGGCGGCCGCCAAGGCGAAGCCGTGGTTCTGGCTGGTGATTTCCACCACCCCATGGCCGCCGCAGGGATGGTTGAGGCCGCGGTGGCCGTAGCCGAGCTTGTAGGTGCTGCCCCCGAGGGCCAGGCCGAGGATCTGGTGGCCCAGACAGATGCCGAACACCGGCAGGCTGGGTTGCTCGATCAGCCCCGCCGCCAGCCGGATGCCGCTCTGCACGGCGGCCGGATCTCCGGGCCCGTTGGAGAGGAACACCCCCTCCGGCTCCTGGGCCAGCACCTCGTCGAGGCTGGCGCCCGCCGGAAGCACCGTGACCGTGCAGCCGTGGGCGCTGAGCCGCTCCAGGATCGCCCGCTTGATGCCGAAGTCGATCGCTACCACCCGGTAGGGCTCAGCCGGCGCCACCTGCTGGCGCTGATCGAAGCCGGCGCCGCAGAGCTGCTGCCACACGTAGCTGGTGGGTGTGCTGACGGTTTCCGCCAGGTTCAGGCCTTCCATCGAGGGGCTCCGGCGCACCTGCTCCAGCAGGGCGGCGGCGACGGTGCCATCGCTGCTGATCGCGCCGTTCATGGCACCCCGCTCGCGCAGGTGGCGCACCAGCGCGCGGGTGTCCACGCCGGCGATGCCCACCACGCCGTGCTCCGCCAGCCAGTCGGCCAGCAGGCCTTCGGAGCGCCAGCTGCTGGCCACCGGCGCCAGCTGGCGGGCGATCACGCCGCGCACCTGCGGGGTATCGGCCTCACGGTCGTCGGCGTTGACGCCGGTGTTGCCGAGCTCCGGGTAGGTGAAGGTGACCAGCTGGCCCGCGTAGCTGGGGTCGGTGATCACCTCCTGATAGCCGGTCATGCCGGTGTTGAACACCACCTCACCGATGGTGGTGCCCACCGCACCGAAGGCCGTGCCCCGCAGCACGGTGCCATCGGCGAGCACGAGCAGGGCGGCGGAGGGGGCGGTCAAGGGGCAGGGGTAGCGCTGGTCTGATCATCCTCCTGCGCCAGGACTGCACGCAGGTCCTCGAGCCGCTGCCACGGGGCCGGGCCCGCCAGCGCCGCCAGCGCCTGCGCCAGGCCGTCCTCCACGCTCTCGGCCCTGGCAGCGGCCCAGAGCACCAGCGCCGTGTTCAGCGCCACCACGTCGCGCTGGGCGCTGCTGCCCTCCCCCCGCAACACCGCCGCCAGGATGCGCTGGTTGGTCGCCACATCGCCGCCGGCCAGCGCCTCGATCGGCGCTTCGGCCAGCCCCAGGGCGGTGGGATCGAGGCGGAGCGAGCGGATCTGCCCCTGCTCCACCAGGCGCAGCTCGCTCGGACCGGACAGCGAGGCCTCATCGAGACCGCCATGGCCGTGCACCACCACCGCCCGCTCCAGGCCGAGGCGGCAGAGGGCATCGGCCATCGGATCGAGCAGGTCGGCGCGGGCCACGCCCAGCACCTGGGCTTCCGGCCGCAGCGGATTCACCAGCGGGCCGAGCAGGTTGAACACCGTGCGCACGCCCAGACGGCGGCGGATCGGTGCCAGCCCCACAAGGGCCGGATGCCAGCCGGGGGCGAACAGAAAGGTGACACCGCTCTGCGGCAGTGCCCCCACCACGGTGGCGGCCGACGCCTTGAGGTTGAGCCCCAGCGCCTCCAGCACATCGGCGGAGCCCACCTTGCCGCTGGCGCTGCGGTTGCCGTGCTTGGCCACGGTGGCACCGCAGGCCGCCGCCACGAAGGCCACCGCCGTGGAGATGTTGAAGCTGTCGGCCCCATCCCCGCCGGTGCCGCAGGTATCCACCAGGGGAAGATCGGGGCGGGGGCAGGGCAGGGGTGCCGCCTCGCGCAGCACCGCGGCCATGGCCGCCAGTTCCCCGCCGCTGACCCCCTTGCTGCGCAGGGCCGCCAGCAGCGCACCGGTGAGTTCCGGTTCGATCGCCGCGGCGATCCAGCCCTCCATCAGGGCGGTGGCATCGGCATCGGCCAGCGGCTGGCCCTGCAGCAGGGTTTCGAGCAGCTGGGACCAGGAAAGGGTGGAACGCATCGAGCCTGAGACGTGGTGGCCTGGTTGCGGGGAAAGGGCGCCCGGCCAGAAAAAAAGCCCGGGTGCAGGACACGCCGGGCCAGGTGATGGGGACGCTTCCACTATCACCTGAGAAACGCAAATCCGCTGATCATCGGAGCACACTGAGACCGATTCCCGTCGTTCAGGGCGTGTCCTGCGCGGCGGTGTCGAAGCCGCTGCCCACCGCCTGGCCCTCGGCGGCCGCAACCGGGCCGGGCCGGTAGCCGCCTTCCCACAACGCCCGCGTGCGGCGGTGCAGCTCCTCGCGGTTAAGGCCCCAGTGGGCCAGGGTCTTGGTGAGATCGGCGCGCAGATCCTCGGCGCCGGGAAAGCCGTCGTAGCGGTTCAGCAGGCGGGCCAGATCCACCAGCTGGCCGTCGCCGGGTTGGTCGCTGGCCAGCAGGCCATCCACCACCTGGCGATCGGTGCCATACAAAGGATGCGACTGGCTCTCGGGTGACGGCATGGGTAGGGGTGTGTTCGGGGCAGGGTGAGGCGCTGTGTGAGGCAGTGCGGGCGGCGGTGTGGGCGGGCCGGGGTGCTGATCTCCGCGGGGCCCGGCTCGAAGGCCTGCCACTCTCGCCCGGCCGGCGCGATCCGTAGGTTGGAGCCATTCCACCCCCCGCCATGGCCGCCATCCGCCTGGGTCTGATCTGGCGCTACCTGCGCCCCCACCGGCGGGTGCTGCTCGGCGGTGTGCTGGCCCTGGTGGTGGTGAACCTGCTGAGCGTGGCCATCCCGCTGATGGTGCGCGGGATCATCGACGACCTGCAGGACGGCTTCGCCGTGTCCTACGTGCTGAGGCAGGCCGGCTGGATCGTGCTGCTGGCCTCGCTGATGGGGGTGGCGCGGCTGGTTTCACGCCTGCTGGTGTTCGGCGTGGGGCGCCAGGTGGAGGCCAGCCTGCGCCAGCGGGTGTTCGACCACATGCTGCGCCAGGAGCCCGGCTGGGTGCAGACCACCGGCAGCGGCGAGGTGATCAGCCGCTCCACCAGCGATGTGGAGAACGTGCGACGCCTGCTCGGTTTCGCCGTGCTGAGCCTCACCAACACGGCCCTCGCCTACGCGCTCACTCTGCCGGCGATGCTGATGATCGACCCGCTGCTGACCCTGGCGGCGGTGGGTCTGTACCCCTTGATGCTGATGGTGGTGCGTCTGTTCGGCGGCCGCATGATGCGGCAGCAGCGGCGCCAGCAGGAGTGCCTGGCCAGCCTCAGCGACCTGATCCAGGAAGACCTTTCCGGCATCAGCGCCATCAAGATCTACGGCCAGGAGGTGCACGAGCAGACGGCCTTCGGCGAACGCAACGGCCGCTACCGCGACTCGGCCCTGGCCCTCTCCCGCACCCGCAGCACCCTGTTCCCGCTGCTGGAAGGCATCTCCTCGATCAGCCTGCTGCTGCTGTTGGCGATCGGCAGCGGCCAGCTGGAAAGCGGCCGCCTCAGCATCGGCAACCTGGTGGCCCTGATCCTGTTCGTGGAGCGGCTAGTGTTCCCCACCGCCCTGCTCGGCTTCACCCTCAACACCTTCCAGACCGGCCAGGTGAGCCTGGAGCGGGTGGAGGAACTGCTCGGCCGCCGGCCACGGGTGGAATCCCCGGCCGATCCGGTGCCTCCCGCCCGTGAGCGCCATGGGGCTGTCGAGGCGCGTGGTCTCACGGTCCGCTACGACGACGCCCTCCGCGAGGCCTTGAGCGACGTGAGCTTCCGCATCGCTCCCGGCGAACTGGTGGCGGTGGTGGGCCCGGTGGGCTGCGGCAAAACCACCCTGGCCCGGGCCTTAGGTCGCATGGCGGAGGTGCCGTCCGGGCAGCTGTTCATCGATGGCGTCGATGTCACGGCTCTGTCGCTGGCCGACCTGCGCGCCCAGGTGGCCCTGGTGCCCCAGGAGGGCTATCTGTTCACCGCCACCCTGGCCGACAACCTCCGCTACGGCGACCCCGACGCCAGCCTCGAGCAGGTGGAGGAAGCGGCCCGCGAGGCGCGGCTGGAAGGCGACATCCGTGGCTTCCCCGATGGCTACGGCACGCTGGTGGGGGAGCGTGGCATCACCTTGAGCGGTGGCCAGCGCCAACGCGCGGCGCTGGGCCGGGCGCTGCTGGTGGATTGCCCCCTGCTCGTGCTCGACGATGCCCTCGCCAGCGTGGACAACAACACGGCGGCGGCGATCCTGCAGTCGATCCGCGCCCAGCACGGCCGCACGATCGTGATGATCAGCCACCAGCTCTCGGCCGCCGCCGCCTGCGACCGCGTGCTGGTGCTGGAGGACGGGCGGCTGGTGCAGCAGGGCCACCACGAGGATCTGCTGGCCCTGCCCGGCACCTACCGCCGCCTCTGGGAGCGGCAGCAGGCGGAAGTTCAGCTCCAGTTGGCCTGAACCGAGACGCTCAGCTGCAGCTGGCTGAACCAAAACGAGTTGTTGAACGGAGCAGACAACCTGCCCCGGGGCGGCTTAGCTGGGGGCCGGGATCTCCCGGCCGCCAACCGTTCCCTCGTTGTCATGGATCCCCTCAAGGGCTACAACCTGCGCTGCACCCTCACCTTCGGCGACATCTACGGGCAGGTGCTGGCCTGGATGGTGGTGATTTTCGTGAGCCTGGCGGCAGGGCTCGCCTTGATGGGCTCCAGCAAGCCGATCTTCGCCTTGGTGGGCGTGGGCGTGATCCTGGTGCTGTCGCTGCCCTTCCTGCTGTTTGCGTTCACCACCACGCTGCTGAACCACATCGCCCTGCAACCGGCGGCGGACACGGAAACCCCTGCCTAGGCTCCGTTCAGCTTCCAACGACCCGTTGTTCGGACTCTTCACGACCGGCACCAGCAGCCCAAAGCAGCGGATCGTTTCCGCCACGGAGGCCCTGCCCGGTCGGGCCACGCCAATCCCCACCGCCGAACGCCACGTGGTGCTGGGCACACCGCTGCAGGCACCGCTGCAGGCCCATGAACAGGAGGCCAGCTTCGGCTGCGGCTGTTTCTGGGGCGCGGAAAAGGGCTTCTGGCGCCTGCCCGGCGTGGTCACCACGGCCGTGGGCTACGCCGCCGGCCACACCCCCAACCCCACCTACGAGGAGGTGTGCTCCGGCCGCACCGCCCACACCGAGGTGGTGCGGGTGGTGTGGGACACCCGGCGGGTCGATTTCGCCGATCTGCTCAAGCTCTTCTGGGAATGCCATGACCCCACCCAGGGCCTGGCCCAGGGCAATGACACCGGCAGCCAGTACCGCTCGGCGATTCTCTGCACCACGTCCGAGCAGCTGACGCTGGCCGAGGCCAGCCGCCGGCACTACCAGGAGCAACTCAGCGCCGCCGGCTTCCCGGCGATCACCACCGAGATCCTGATCCACAAGCCCTTCTATTTCGCCGAAACCCACCACCAGCAGTACCTGGCCCGCCCCGGCAGCCGCCCTTACTGCTCCGCCCGCCCCAGCGGTGTGCGGCTCACCGCCTTTGCCGGCGGCAACTTCCTGCTGGCGCCCGAGGTCTGGGCGCAGTACGACTGGTCGGTGCAGCACTGCGTGCTGCGCAGCTCCAACGAGCCAATCCGCCTCTGACCCAGCCTCTGGGCTGGCCCGAGCGGTTCGGCGGCCCTCCTCGACCCTTCGCTTCCACACTGGTTCTTCCCGATGACGACCGGACCCGCTGCCAGATCCGCTGCCAGCCTCCTGGCCGCCGGCCTCAGCGCCACCGTTGTGGTTCCGTTGATGCCGCCGGTTCTGGCGATGAGCTCCCCTTGGTGGGAGCACTACGAGATCCGCGAGAGTTTTCTCTGTCGCGACCAGGGACGCCTTGTGGTGGAGCGCAATGACGCTCAGGCCTCGCTGATCAGCGGCGGTTCCCGCGCCACCTTGTTCCGGGAAACCTCGCCGCTGCCGGGGGTGCGCTACGGCGACGACAACCTGCGGTTGATCCTCAGAGGCGATGAGCTCACCGTGGAGCGGCTGCCGCAGCGCTTCTCCTGCTTCCGCACCGATCAGGCCTGACACCGATGGGTTCCCTCTCCGACCGCACGGTGATCGTGTCCCTGCTCTGCACCCTGGGCCTGGTGTTTGCCCTGGTGTTCTGGTACGGCAAGCTCAACCCGGCGACGGAGGCGCCGCTGCTGTGGAAGGAGGCGCCGCCATCGCGAAGCACCCCCGCCCCCGGGCTGGAGCCGCGCGTGCCCCGGGCCAACGGCAGCGTGATCTGAGCGTGGTCGATCCCCCAGGCGAGCCCCAGGGCAAGCGCAAGCTTCACCCCCTCCCCCGCGGCCTCGTGGAGCTCTACGGACTGCTGGCCGTGCTGTTCGTTCTGGTGCCGGAGTGGATGGCCGGGGGAGCGCTGCTGGGCCTGCCTGGGGCCTCGGCTGGCGACCCGATGCCCGTGCGCGCCAGCGCCTGGCGGCGGGTGCCGGAGCTGCGGCTCGCCTCCCTCTCCCTGGCCGAACTGCGCCACACGGCGCGCCGGCTGCGGCTGTGGGGCTATGCCGGTGCCCGTCGCGAACAGCTCAGCGCCCGGGTGCTGCGGCGGCTCAAACGCAGCAAGCACTGGGAGCGCTGGCTGCCACCGGAGCTGTGATAGTTTCCATCTCGCCGGGGCGTAGCGCAGCTTGGTAGCGCACCACTTTGGGGTAGTGGGGGTCGTGGGTTCAAATCCCGCCGCTCCGATTCAGTCACACCGGTAGATCCCAGTCAGACAGCCACCTCTTCCCTAGGGGTGGCTTTTCTGTATAGGCCCGTTTAGGCCTAAACAGGCGACAGAATCGGTCCGCCTTCCGGGCCGCCCGTTTCCCTGGACGCAGTGCTCTGCGATCTGAACGCCAGGCTCAAGGCCGGTCGCCACAGGTGTGCGGTGGAGCGACGCAAGGCCAGCCTTGTGCTGCGGGCCACCCCAGCAGCCCTGCTGCAACTGGTGCGGGACCGATGAAGCATTGAGGGCTGGCACTGGATCTGCGACACCCAGCTCTACGAGGACGACCACCGCTGCCGCGGCAATGGCGCCGGCGCAATGGCCACGCTCCGAACCGCAGCGCTGAACCTGCTGCGGTTGGCCGGTTTCCAGTCGATCCTCGCTGGGATGCAGGCGTTGATGCACGGCATCACGGCGCTGCTGGTGATGGAGCGACGGCAGCCACAGCAAGATCCTTACTGAGGCTTTGAATCAACCCTGCCTTGCTGCTGGCCGCGCGGGTGCTTCGCGTCCTGCGCTGCTGCCCAATGGCTGCTGTTTTGTTTCTTCGTCCGCCCGCTCCGTGTCGCGCTCCAGAACCGTTCGCCAGCAGGGAGAGGCCCCGCCTGCCGCCAAGCTGGTGGAGGCGATCATCCAGCTGCGCTGCATTCTCTTCAGAGGCGAAGACCTGAATGTCGCTGCAGAGAAGAATGATCCCTACCTCACTGAGCTATACTGCTAACTCGACTTCAATATATTCAAAGCCGTTTAAGCTGGCGCCCGGGTGGTGAGCGCCCAGCCGGAGGCTTAAGTGTCGGCGGGGGTGTGGCGCTAAGGTCACCTCACACCAGGCGATCAGCCCTGCTTGATGAGAGCAGTCATAACAGCCGACTGACAAAATCGAGCGGAGTCAGGCCGCTGTTGCCGTCTGGATAGTTAGCGAAGCCAACCGTCACGTCGCCATACAGGGAGTTGGCTGTACTCAGCACGCTTATTGCTCCATCGCTACTGCGCGTCACATCCAAATCCTGCCAACTGGCCTTGGCACGAAATTCACCCTTTTTGTTGCGTTTGACAGTGACCTCCGAGGCGATTGCCAGGTCGCCCTCGTCGTTCAGGGCAACACTGGTGGCAGGCAAACGGTAGCTGCCGTTGTCTGTACGATAAATCCCTTCAAAGTGGGTGATCAGGTCGGTGCGATCTCGATTTCGATAAGAGAACGTCGTGTAATTCGAAAACTGACCAGTGATGCTGTCGTAATCGATCAAATAGGCCTCACCGGCAGAGACCCTGCTGGCCTCTTCGTTGAGCACCTCGCCCGACCCACCGGCAATGGTGTACTTTCCGCTGCCGTTGGCCCAAATGCCATAAGCCGTGTGCGTTACCAATGGATCGCGCTCGCCAGGGAAGCGGATGGGGGTTTGACGGCCCGTAGCCAGCTCGACGATGAAAGCAGTGGAACTGAGACTGAAATAACCCGTGAGATCGTCGACATCGGCGTTGTCGGTATTACCGACAGCCAGACCGCCATCCACAGAGTGGACAAACGTATAAGAACCCTTCACGCCCAACTGAATGGTGCCCTGCACGCTGCGCCAACCAGTGGCCGTGGAGCCGTTCAGAGCACCGGTATAAGTGAAGCCAACGATGGCAGGGTTATCAGAGCTAGGCGCTTGGTTCCCCAGGCTCCGGGTATACGCGCCCACAAGATTGCCCAGGCCGGCACCAAAGTTGTCGGGCCCATAGACGCTGGTGCCTGCAGCACCAAATCTTTTCGGCACTGCCACTGTGCTCCAGGTCCCGGAGCCACTGACACCTCGCCTCATCACCCTATCCAAGGGCCCCTGGTACACCAGGCCCACCGGGGTGGGACCCGGTGAATTGTTGGCGCCGACCAACACAAAAGTGCCCGGTGCATCACCACCCTTGAGGCCTTGTAAATAGGTGATCACCGAGGGGTCATTCCCCGGGTTGTACTGGAAGGGGGAAATAAATTGACGACGCTCGGCGGTCATGGTCAGGGGGCTGCAAAGGACTGCCGGCAGTTGGCCGTACACTTCCAGCTTGACGCACACTCCATAAGTTGGCAAAGAATGGTTAACTCCTGACAACACAACCGAAGGATCCAGCGTGCCTAGCTGAGGTCCCTATCGTTCCAACCCGAGTTTAATAGCCTTTCTTGCGACGCCTTCTTTCCCTGTCCGCCGGCGTCATTGCTCTGGCC
The DNA here is from genome assembly GCF_025128015.1 of Synechococcus sp. CS-1333. Taxonomy (NCBI): domain Bacteria; kingdom Bacillati; phylum Cyanobacteriota; class Cyanophyceae; order Synechococcales; family Synechococcaceae; genus Synechococcus; species Synechococcus sp. CS-1333. The sequence goes on along the minus strand of NZ_JAHLYO010000032.1, from coordinate 142,918 downwards.
CTCGTTGTTGACCTAACTGTCTAATGCCACAGATTCTTCCAGGTCACAAAGGTTTGTGAGGTTGACAGGGTGGTGGTGCGACCCAACAAACCAAGACCTCACACCCCATGCATCCACACCCCACTATCCGCCTGACACCGATCGATCGTGAACGCCTGATCCGTCAGCATCTCGACCAGGGCCGATGCCTTGCTGAGTTGGCTGCTGAGAACGGCATCAGTGAATGCACCACCCGCAAGTGGCTGGCACGCTTTCGCTCTGATGGACCAGCGGCACTGGCGGATCAATGCAGCATTCGCCGCAGCCAGCGGCGGAGACTCGATCCGGAGCAACAGCAGCAGGCCGTGGAACTCAAACACCAGCGCTGCAGCCTCCGAAGGATCGTCCGGCTGCTGCTGGCGCCGGTCAGCACCCTTGCCCGGGAGATGCGGCGCCTGGGGCTGAACCGACTGCGGAACCTCAACCCCTAGCGCGAAGTGCTTCTGCGTTGGCAAAGCCTTCTCAAAGAGAAGCAGTGACCGCCGGTGCAGCGATACCAGTGGGTGCAACCGGGAGACATGATCCATGTCGAGAACAAACAGCTCGCCTGGCTCAACCGTGTTGCGTACCGGCTCACCGGTGATCCACGCAAAGGACGATCCCCCGGCGCCGGCTACGAGAAGATCCATGTGGCCGAGGATGACGCCACCGATCTGTCCCACGTCGAGGTGTTGGCCGACGAGAAGGGCTCGACCACGGTGGGCTTCTTTAGCCGAGCGGTGGCCTGGTTCAACGGCCAGGGCTACCGCTACGCGGAAGCCAAGCGCTACGAATGCCGACGGGTGCTCAGCGACAACGGCTCGGCCTCCAAGTCCCATGGGTGGCGAAAGGCCTGCCAGGCCATGGGGTTGACAGCCAAGAAGACCAGGCCCTTCACCCCAGTGACCAACGGCAAGGCCGAGCGACTCATCTAGCCGCAGGCTTCTGCGAAGCAGTGGACCCTGCTGGAGGAGCGGGCCTACGTGATGCCTTACAGCAACGCAGCGGCTCTCAATGAGCCGCTGCTGGCCAACCTGCGGATCTATATCGGCCTCAGGTACCACATGGCTCTGGGTGGTCTCACCCCTCAGCAGCGGCTCGCTCAGCTGCAGGAATGAACAACCTGGTGAGAAACCACATCTAGGGCTTTGAAGTCGCGGCTGAGGTTGCGATGTTTGCTCATGAGTGGGAGCCGCCTTTCAGAGGCAGTGCCCCACCTCACCGGTTAATGGTGGGCCCTAGCCAGAAACACCGTGGCGCTCCTCACGCGGCATTGGCGCTAAGCATTAAAGTAATCTTGAATGCATGATTTGCTGTCGTGAACAGTACCGTTCAGGAGATGGGTGAGTCTGGTCAAGACGACCACGGCAACTGTAACAACGACAGCATTTTAGAGGCTGAAACCGGTCTGGCTACGCTCATCGAGGACTGGCGGAGTCAGCTGGTGGTGTGGGCCGGCAATGGAAAGCTCAGCCATGCCGCGCAGGTCGCACTTCAGCTCCCTGCAGACCACTCCGGCCTGCAGGGATTCGTGAGCAGAATCAGACGGCGTGACTTCAGCGACCTTCCCCCGGTTCGTTGTCTTGATCCAGAAGCGATGGAAGAAAGCCCCTGCGCCTATTCACCAGAGCGGCCACTGATCCTGATCAACCGGGACTGGTTGGATCATGCATTGGCGGAGCAGGTGATCGCCGTACTCAGTGAAGAGCTTGGGCATCACCTGGATGTCCTGTTTAATCCGGTGGACACCCCAGGAGATGAAGGAGAACTGTTCCTTGAATGCCTCCGTGGGGACCTCTCTGCCGAGACCATTGTGATGTATCGCCGTCACAACGAGGAAAGCGGCGTGGTGCATCTTGAAGGGGAAGATCTTATCGTTGATGAGGTAGGAGTTGGGGCTATGTGTCTGGACCTGCGCGACCTGCCCCACCAGGACGCTCCCCAGCCTTGACCTGTGCACTGATCTGCGCCGATCCTTATCACCCCCTCAGCCAGGCCCTGGCCCTACGGCTCGGGCTCCAACCGCGCCGAGCCGACGACCCGCTGAACCCAAGCGACAGCCGGGTGGTCATCCTTCAAACCGCCTCCGTGTCTCCCCTGCGCTGTGATCCAGGCCCACGGCCACTGCTTGAAGTGGCCCCCTGGCATCTCACCCTGCCGGAGTTTCGTCCTGATGCAGCTCGGCTACGGCACGCGTTCCTGTTGTCGGAGCTTAGCCACCACGACGATGCCCTCACCTTGGAGCGGCTGCTGCTCTGGCCCTACGGAAAGAGATCGATCGCCTGGCTGGACGATCAAGAACTCCTGAATGTGATCGATGCCTGGATTGACGATCCTTGGAGTGGTGAGCGCTGCCTAGAAGGACCCGAGGCTTTTGATGCCGGCCAGATGGCTGCTGCCATCAGCTCGGCTCTTCAGAATGCCATCAGCAGCGCCGCAGGGTTTGCCGCGCTGAAGTTTGAAACCTGCGACCGCGATGGCGACCAGCTCCTCGATGTTGAGGAACTGCGTGTCACACTCCTGCATGCCGGCGTGAGCGCCAGCGAGGTGAACTGGGTCTTGAACGAGCTGGGCAAGCTCGATGGCATTGACGCAGTTCAGTTCAGTCAGGGTCTTGGCCATGCCCTGGAGGAGGCTTTGGCCGAACAGCAGGCCTCTGTTCAGGTCGTACAGCTCGAGTGCCCGGCTGCCGTGAGTGAACTGCTGCTTCAGGGTTGGAGGGAGGAGGCTGCCATCGCTCTCCACCAGGCATCCCCGCCCACTACAACACCGGATGCTCCCTCCGGCGTGATCCGCTGCAAGGGCAGCACCGCGCTAGCGACCTGGCTGCGCTCCAGGGTGATCGACTGGATTCCGGTGGAGATCCTGCCGGCCCTCGGTGTTCTCAGCCGGCGGGCGGGCCGCACCGAAGGCCACCCCGCTCTGCTATTCACTTACCGCCTCAGCAATGGTCAGGTCGCGCTGATTGAGCGCACGATCGATTTTCGCCACGTTGCACTGCGCTGGCGGGATGGCCCTGACGGTGGTGAGGAAATCACCTGGAGCCAGGGGGATCTCGTGCGCAGCCTCACGCTGATGGAACAGCGGATCGTGGCGGTCCGGCTGCGAGGCCATTGGGCTGAGTTCAACCGCGTCGAGGGGCTCTTCATTAAGGGCGAGCCGCTTCCCCACTGGATGGTGGTGCTGTTTCGCCGGAGCGGCCGGTTCCAGCTTGAGCAGGAGCAGCCCCGCGGACCCGCCGATCCAATCTGCCGCTGTGCTCACGTCAGCTGTGGCCGCCTGGCGGAGTTGATCAGCCAGGAGCCCGGGCCTTCCCTCACCAGCCTGGCCCGTCAGACGAAAGCGACCACCGTCTGCGGCGGTTGCATTCCCACTATCGAGAGCTGGCTGGCGGTGGGCGGCCCGATGCCTCCCGGGGTGGACGCCTCGACCTCGCCACTGAACCCGCCACTGGGCCCGTCCTTGCAGGCGCCGTCCATACAGCCGGTGGTGGCCTCCAGCCCCAGGCTGCTGCCAATCCATGATCGCCCCGCAGAGGCCAGAGCTTTTCTACAGCAGTGCTATGGGGAACAGCATCTACACGAGGTGCTCAGCCCACGCCTCAGCGAGGTGGAGGACCATCTGCAACGGGATGGGGATTATCACCACAGCTATGACGAGCTTGCTTACGGTGCGCGGCTGGCCTGGCGCAACAGCACCCGCTGCCTGGGCCGTCACCTCTGGGAAGACCTTGATGTGCGCGACCGCCGCGACCTTGAAAGCGAGGAACAGATGTTCGCCGCCATTGTTGAACACATTCAGGCGGCCACCAACGGCGGGCAGTTGCTTTCCACGATCACCGTGTTCAAGCCGGATGGGCGTCGCATCTGGAACCCCCAGTTCTGTCGCTATGCCGGATATCGACAGCCCGATGGCTCGGTGCTCGGTGACCCGATGCAACTGGAACTCACCGAGGCCCTGCTGGCCATGGGCTGGAATCCTGGCGTGTGGACCCGCTTCGATCTGCTGCCAATCGTGATCCAGCTTCCGGGCCGGCAGCCGCGCTATTTCGAACTGCCGCCGGATCTCATCCTGGAAGTGTCCATCAGCCATCCACGCTACAGCTGGTTCTCCGATCTCGATCTGCGCTGGTATGCCCTGCCAGCCGTGAGCAATTTGGCCTTCGATTGCGGTGGCATCCAGTACACCGCAGCACCCTTTAACGGCTTTTACATGGGCACTGAGATCGGCGCCAGCAACCTTGCCGATATCGATCGTTATAACCAGCTTCCGTTGATCGCAGCAAAACTCGGTCTTGATACCAGCTCCGAGCGCACACTCTGGCGAGACCAATGCGTGGTGGAACTCAATGTGGCGGTGCTCCACTCCTTCGAGCAAGCAGGGGTGCGAATGGCGGATCACCACACCCTCACGCGATCATTCATGGACTTTGCCGCCAGCGAGCACCAGTGCGGTAGACGCGTGCAGGTGGAGCCTCGCTATGTGGTTCCGCCGATCTCCGCATCACTCACTCCCACCTATCACGCCGACTTCGATGGTTCCCAGATCCTCAAGCCGAACTTCTTCCTCCAGCCCGATCCCTGGCTTGACTGCGGGGGGAATGCCACTGACGGCATCGAACCAGAGCCATCACCTGTCTGTCCATTTCACCGTGGCGGCTGAATCACTCGCACACTTCAGGGTGATAGGACTGTCTCCACCAGCCATTCAAGAGGAGTGGGTAGCCAGGAGCAGCAATCACCACTGTGGGCTACACCCAATCCACCCGGCCTTGCGCTTCTCCCTCCAAACCTTGATCGCCTCATCCCTGCTGATCTCTCTGCGGCGCTTCAGGAGCGGGATGGATGAGCCTGGCAACAGTTCACGAGACACCAGCTCGTTTCACCCGCACACACGGGATTGCCATCGACTCGGTGCTGACGCGGGCGCCAAGGTGCAGCGGGGACTTCGCCCCGCCATGCCCCGCTCCCCCGTGCCAGTCCTCAGCTTCTGAGCGGGCCCGCTCCGGCCATCGTCAACAGCTGCTGGAGGTGCTGGCATGACCACCAGCTGTGCAGCCCCCTTGCCGCTGGGGCCGTGTCCGAAACAGGCAAGGGAGGGCTCGTCACACAACGACATCGCTCTGCCAGCGGTCCACAATTGGTCCACCCCCTCAGCTGATTTGCTCCGAACCTAGGAATAGCAACGCATCTCAGCACTCTGTCTGCACTTTTCTGCCACTGAACCAGCCTTCGGGCTCACCAGCGGCAGCAACGTTCTCTGTTAAGCCGGCCCTGAGGCCGGCTTTTTTTGGCAAGGCGGCCAGTGGTGCCTCCCTAGGAGGCAGACTGGCGGCTGGCGTCGAGCAAGGTGACCTGGAGCTCCTGGCGGGCGGCGGCGCTGTGCAGCGTGCCGGCCAGCTCCCGCCAATTTCGCCACTGCTGCGCCTGCTCCTTGGCGATCTCCGCCTCCAGCCCCGGCAGGCTTTTTTCCTGCTGGCCGGGCCGCTGCGGATCGAACAGCCCCTCGCTGAGCACCTGCAGGTCGTGCAGTTCGCCCAGGTGATCCTGGGCCTGGCGCAGCAGGGCGATCCAGCGGCTCAGGGAAGGCCCCACCAGGTCTTCGAGCGGCTCGAGGGTGTAGCGCAGGGCCTTGAGGCGCTTGCGCAGCTCGTGCAGAGCCGGATCGTGCGGATCGGTGGCGAACCAGCCGTTATGCAGAAACAGGCTGGCGGCGGCCGCTGCCTGCCATTCGAGCAGCCAGCTGCGCAGCGGCTGCTCCCCCAGCGGGGTGAAGCGCGGCTGGGCCTGCCAGTGGTGCAGACGTGCCAGCAGCTTCAGGTAGGGGCCACTGCGCAGCGCCTCCTCCAGCCCCTCGAAGGCCTGCCGGCGCTCCCGCTTCAATCGCTTCAGCACCGGCCGCAGGGCTTTCTGCTCCTCTGCCGGCAAGAGGGGCATCAAGCTGCCGTGCAGCCGCTGCTGCAGCACGTCGAGGTCGCGGGTGAGGCCGGTGTGGCGCGCCACCTTGGCAATGCGCCGATCGCTGATCGTGTCGGGCAGCACCAGCGCCGGGGCGAACTGCTGCAGCACCGTACGCAGGCGTCTGAGGCTCACCCGCAGCTGATGCAGGGGTTCGGGATCGTGGTCGGCGAGGACGTCCGGCTGCAGCTTGCCCAGCCGGCGGGTCTGGCGCTGGATCAGCAGGGCGGCATGGGCGCCACTGCTGCTTGGCGGCTGCACCTCGCCAGCAGCACCTTCTGCGTCGGCGGTGTTGTCACGTTCATCCGGCGAGCTGCCGGACTCGTCGTCGGTCGTGGGTCTGTCCGTCTTGTTGTTCTTCATGGTGTTGATCTCGGCATCCATCACGTCACCCATCACGCTCTTCATCACGGTGGTCCTCACGCTGTTCATCACTGGGCGGGAGCTTGCTTGTCAACGCCGTTCAACGCCGGCCGGTTGTCCAGTCCTGGAACCAGCCGCGGCGCCACAGCCAGTAGCTCTGCAAGGCAGCCACCAGCAGCATGAACATCACAACGGCAGCGTAGCCAAAGCGCCACTGGAGTTCCGGCATGTTGACAAAGTTCATGCCGTAGATCCCGGCGATGAAGGTGAGCGGAGCAAAGATGGTGGAAACGATGGTGAGTGTTTTCATTACCTGGTTCATGCGGTTGCTGATGCTGGCCATGTAGGCCTCCGTCACGGAGTCACATTGGCGTCGCAACAATTCACAGGCTTCGAAAATCAGCCCCACCCGTTGCTCCATGTCCTGGAACCCGTGCAGGGCATCAGGACCCAGCAAGCGCTGGTTCTGGCGCACCAGCACCATGATCTGGTGACGCAGGGGCCACACCTGGCCGCGGATCTCACGCAGAGTGCTGCGGGCCCTGTAAGCGCGGTTGAGCAAGGTGGGTTTCGGCCGCATCAAGGCCGCTTCTTCCAGTTGCTCCAACAATTCTGAAAGTTGCTCCAGCAACGGGAACAAGGCATCCAGCAGTTCGTCGATCAGAAAGTGAAGGATGTCGTCGAGATCTTCCTTGGCTGGAGCTGGATCAAGGCAAGAGAGCCACTGGGTAAGCTCCGGAAAGGAGCTCGGCTTGGGAACTTCCTCGATGCTGATCAACAGCGTGGGCAGTAGCAGCAACCCCACCTGCTCGCCGATCAGGCGGTCGGGGGTGTCGGCAAAGCTGAGGCGGTGCAGCACGGCCAGCACCATGTCGCCGGAGGAATCGACGCGCGGCCGTTGGGGCAGATCCAGCAGCGGGCTCTGGAAGTGCGCCGGCACGCCAAGCCGGTCAAGCACCGAGCGGATCAGAGCTTGGTTGCCCATGCCCTGAACCCGCACCCACAGGGGCAGGCCGCGCTCCAATAGGGCGTTGAGCTCTTCAGGTTGCAGGCCGTCGCGTTCTTCCAGGCCGGAGGGGTGAAAACACAGCACCGAGAGCCGGGTGGGCGCCCTGCCGCCATGGATGAACAATTGGCTGGGGATCTCACCAGGCCGTTCACCCAGGCGTCTAGAACGCAGCCGGCCTGGATCGAGTCGGGTCATCCCTGCGTTCTAGCGGTCGTGGTGCCGCCAGGGAAAGGGGCCGGCGGCTGCAGCCATTGCTCCAGCCCCACCCCCGTGGCGAGCACGGCGGCCTGAATCAGCAGACACCAGCCGACCTGTGCGCGGCGTTCCCAGAGCAAACCGATCATCGGAGCAGCGCAAGGGTTGGCATTTCAGCTGTGATTACGCCTGCCGGCTGCTTTCTGGGCCACGCCCGGGGGCATTGAGCAGCACGCTGGCCGCCGGCGTTCAGCGGCCGGCGGCCCATTGATCAGCGGGCCACAGGTTTGCGCAGCTGGCTGAAGCTGCGTGCCAGGGCCTGGCTGATCGTGAGACCCACCGGCAGATCCCCACCGAAGGAGGTGCCTAGGACATGGCGATAGAACTTGGTTTCAACCAGCCTGTAGGTGTCATCTTCAAGCGGAATGAACCGAGCCTGCTTGACGAACTGGGGCCCCCGTTGCAGGTAGAAGGTGACGAAACGGCGCACGTCATCCTGCCCGCGCACCATGCTGTCGTTGATGTAGATGAACAACGGCCGCGAGAGTGGGCTGTAGAGCTCATCCTGCACGTTCTGAATTGATGGGCTGATCAGACCCTTGCGGCCGTTCACGGCCAGGGCTCTGAGTTTGTTGGTGTTGGAGGCATACCAGCCGAAGCCGAGGTAGCCGAGGGCTTGCGGATCCTTGGCGATGCAGTTCACCACCACGGCATCATCTTCGCTGCTGGTGTAATCACGGCGGGAATCGCTGGCGTTGCCGTTGATCGCCTTGTTGAAGTAGTCGAAGGTGCCCGAGTCCTTGCCAGGGCCACACAGGCGGATCGGGGTGGCCGGCCAGGCGGCATTCACCTGATTCCAGCGCATGATCTTGCCCTCAGCGCTGCGGCGCCACAGCCGCGACAGCTCCGTGGTGCTGATGGCCTTCGCCCAGGTGTTGCGCGGGTTCACCGCTACGGTGAGCGCGTCGAAAGCGATCGGCAATTCCAGGAACTTGATCCCTCTGGCGGCACAGGCCTTGAGTTCCTCGGTGCTGATCGGCCGCGAAGCGTTGCTGATCTGCACCTTGCCGGCACAGAAATCCCGGAAGCCTGCGCTGGTGCCTGTCTCCAGCAGCTGAACGCGCACATTCGCGCCTGGCTTGGTGGCACGGAAGGCGCTGATCGCTGCAGCTGTGATCGGAAAGACGGTGCTGGAGCCACTGATCCGAATCAACCCATCCTTGGCCGGCGCTGATTGGGCGGAGGCTTCGGCGAGAGGAAGGGCCACAGACCCTCCAACCAATGTGCCGAGCAGGCAGAGCGCCATGCCGAGACGCATGCGGGTTCCGCCGCTGGTCCCGGAGCGCTGCGCTGGGCGGCAACGGAGGTTGGATCGGCCGGGCATGGAGAAAGGGAACCGTGCGCCTCACTCTGAGCAGAGCGGCACAGGGCGAGGATTAAGCCCCGGTTAGGGCTTGGTCATCATCCGCCGCAGCTCTGCCAGGGCCCTGCCGATCCTGTGCCGAGACCCAGCCCCCGGCCAGGCTCAGTGCAGGCGGGTGCGGGCCCGGTAGCCCCCCAGCCAGCGGTTCACGCGCGGGCGCAACGAAGGGGGAACTTCATGCAGCAGCTGGTCGAGTTCCAGGGCGCCGAGGCGCCGCAGATCACGCACATCCACATGCCACAGCGCTTCGGCCTCGCGCACCAGCCGGGCCCAGGTGCGGGCCCGTTGCCAGCGGCGCAGTTGCCACCGTTTCGGCAACGACGGCCCGGCGCCTTCAAGCAACCGGGGAATGGACATCCGATCACCGTGCTCTTTCACCAGCTTGTGTGGGCGTTGGCCTGATTGCGCGAACGCAACAGGAGACTTCCGCTTTGCCACGCACACTGCTCGCCGATTGACTGGCCGCTCGCAGGGGTTGAGGCAGGTCAGGCGGCGGTGCTGTTGATCGGGTGGGCGATCGGGCTGCCGCTGCTGCTGCCAGCGAGGGGTCCCACCGGTGCCACGGGAAAGCTCAGGCCCGCTGCTTCCCGCTCGCTCAGGCGCCGGGTCCAGGCTTTGGGGATGGGGTCGTTCCAGCGGAAGCCGGCCTGCCGGGCGCGGTGTCGCTGCTCGTAGGGCAGCTGGGCCCGGTAAAGACGTCGCGGCTCCAGGCCTGCCAGCAGAAGTCCCTCCAGCTCGTCGCAGCGGGAAAACACCTGGGCCAGGTAGATGCAGTCGGTGAGGGCCCGGTGCGCAGCCCACACCGGCACTCCATAGGCCAGCGCCAGATCCCGCACCGACGGCGTCGCCCGCAGCTGCCGCTCCGCCGGCCAGCGCAGATCCTCCATGCTGCACAGCCAGGGTTTCGCCAGTGCGGGCAACACTCCCCGCCCGAACCACTGGCGATCGAAGCTGGCGTTGTGGGCCACGATCACATCGGCGGCCTCCACCAGCGCCCGGAAGTAGGTCAGCGCGTTGTCCCACGGCTGGCTCAGCCGGGTAACGGCGGCGGGGATCCCGTTGATCGGCGCAGCCGGATTGCTCTCGCAGGGAAGCAGGAAGGAGAGCTGGCTCAGAACGGCGCGGCTGGGGACATGGAAAAGGATGGCCCCGACCTCGATGCAGTGGTCCTGCTCCGGCTCCAACCCGGTGGTCTCGGTGTCGAGGATCAGCAGCTGGGTGGGGCAGCCTGCCGCCGCGTCGGCCGGCCGCTCCGCCGCCTTCAGGGGATCTGTGGCGGCGGCCAGGGGCGGCAGGCTGAGGCGTGGCTTGGCCATGCTGGTGAGTTCCGCCGCAGAGCTCAGCGGCGGTGGCCCAGCAGCGGCGCCTACCGGGGTGGCTGCAACGAGATCCAGCAGGCTCACCTGTTCCCAGCAGCCGGAGGCCTGCCGGCCAGCGGCCGGGTCGTGGCTCGACCCTATGGGCGCTGATTCCATCGGCGGTTCTGCCATCGGGAGGGACGCTGCGGGGCGGGTGCCATCGATCGATGGCCTGAGGCGGATGCCCCCGGCCATGCCCAGGTTGCTGCCATGTTCCCAGCCCGCAGCCGTCCCGCGCCAGTGGGCCGCGTTCCTAGGGTCGGGACAGTTGCAATGGCGTGCGTGGCCCGTGCCCTTCAGGTGGGTGATCCGATCCCTTTGATCGCCCTGACCGACCAGGACGGGGTGGAGCGCCGCAGCGACCAGCTCGGCGGCCGGCCGCTGGTGCTGTTCTTCTATCCCAAGGACGACACCCCGGGATGCACCGCCGAAGCCTGCGCCTTCCGCGACAGCGAGGCCGAACTGGTTGCCCTTGGCGCCTTGGTCTGGGGCGTCAGCGGTGATGACGCCGGCAGCCACAGCCGCTTTGCCGCCCGCCACCGGCTCACCTATCCCCTTCTGGTGGATCAGGGCAATGCCCTGCGCCAGGCCTTCGGTGTGCCCGGCGCCCTGCTCAACCTGCTGCCGGGCCGTGTCACCTATGTGATCGATGGTGATGGCGTGGTGCGGCACATGTTCAACAACCTGCTCGATGGGGCCGCCCATGCCCGTGAGGCCCTCACGGCGCTGCGGCGGCTGACGGTGGCCTGAGTGGACGCGCCCGTGCAGCCTCACGGGGCCGACCCATGAGCCGCTGGCAGCAGCAGGGCCCGCTCTGGAGCCTCGCCCCGCCCACCGCTGAAGCCTTTCCCGGTGGCGCGCAGGTTCCGCCCGTCGGCGTGGTGGAGTTCATCGGCGGCACGGTGCTGGCCGCCAGCCCCCAGCTCAGCTACCGCCGCCTGCTGGAGGCGCTGGCGCTGCGGGGGCTGCTGGTGCGCGCCTGGAGCTACGTGCCCGGCTTCGATCACCAGGCGCAGGCCACCGAGGCCTGGCGCTGCTTCCGGGCGGCCCGCAGCATGGCCACTTCCACCGCCACTTCCACTGGCGCGGCCCCGTCGCCGGTGCTGCGGCTCGGCCACAGCCTGGGCTGCAAGCTGCACCTGCTGGCGCCCGATGGCGGCCGCGGTTGCCGTGGTCTGGCGGCGATGAGCTTCAACAACTTCTCCGCCGATCGCTCCATTCCCCTGCTTGCCGACCTCGCCCCCCGCCTGGGCCTGCGCACCGAATTCAGCCCTTCACCGGAGGAAACCCTGCGGCTGGTGGGCCTGCATTACCGCCAGCCGCGCAACCTGCTGATCCGCTTCGGCACCGATGCACTCGACCAGAGCCGGCGGTTGATCGGCGTGCTGCAGCAGCGGCCTGATGACGCCTCCACCCTGCTGGAGCGGCCTGGCGATCACCTCACACCCGCCAGTGCCGGCCTGCGTCAGAACCTGCTGGGAGCCTGGGCCGATGACCCGGCCCGGCAGCGGCAGATCGATCGGCTGGCCGATCAGCTCACCGACTGGTGGCTGGGCCCGACCAGCCAGGACTCCCGCAGCTGAGCGAGAGGCTGCTCCACCCAGGCCCAGAAGTCCCAGCTCGGATCAAAGAGATCGAGGGGCATGGCTTCCCCCTGCGCCCAGGCGTGCCAGAACGCCTCAGGATCCAGCGCCCCGTGCGCTGATCGGGCCACGTCGTTGAGCTGGGTGTCGAGATGCCAGGAGAAGATCGCCGGCAGCACGTGCCCGGAGATCGGATGCCGCGGATGCATCGCGGCGGTGAAGGTGGACACCAGGATTTCGCCGTGGGGCGTGGTGTCGTAGCCGGTGAGCACGTGGCAGGTGTCGTGGGGAGTGGTGAACCGTTCGTTGAGAGCCCCCGGCTCCCCCGGCATGGCGTAGCCGTTGCGCTGGAAGTGGTCGTGGAAGGCACGCCCGAGCCGGTCGTGCGGGAGTGCGGCCAGTGCCCGGTACCGCGCCGCCAGGGCCGGATCCGCCCCTTCCCCCTGGTAGGGCTGCAGCCAGGCGGCGATGTCGGCCTCCGGGCTCCAGGGGGAGCCGGTCAGGGAGCTGAGGTTGTTGCGGGCCATCAGAGCCAGCGCCTCCTGCAGGTGCCCCTGGGCGGCAGCGGCAATCTCCTCCATCGAGGCGGTGTGGATGCCGAGTGCCGCCGCGTAGGCGAGCACGCGCTTGATGCGGTCCGGGTCCAGCCGATCGCCGAGGAAGGCCATCACCGTGAGGAAGCGGATCGCCTCCAGGCGCAGGTCCGCCGGCTGCAGGGCTGCGGCCAGCAGCGCCGGGCTGGTGGGTGGAAGCGGGCGTGGCAGTCCTTCAGCCCCGAGCCGGAAGATCCAGTGACCGGCCGCCTCCACCGCGGTCGCCGCGGCCGGCGGCAGTTCTCCGCCGCAGCCGCCCACATCCGCCATGGCGGCGAGGATGGCCAGGGATTCTTCCCGGTTGCTGGGGATCCGCATGTCGGGGTTCCGGTGTGGCCCTCAGACCCGCAGGGCATCCAGCACGGAGCGGTCTTCCAGGGTGCTGGTGTCGCCGCTCACTTCTTCGCCGGCCGCCAGAGCGCGCAGGATGCGGCGCATGATCTTGCCGCTGCGGGTCTTGGGCAGGGCATCGGTGAAGCGGATCTCGTCGGGGCGGGCGATCGGGCCGATCTCGGCGCCCACGTGGCGCTTCAGCGCGGCGATCAGGGCCTCGTCGCCGCTGGTGCCCGCATCCAGGGTCACGAAGGCCACGATTCCTTCGCCCTTGAGGTCGTCGGGCCGGCCCACCACGGCGGCTTCGGCCACGGCCGGATGGCTCACCAGGGCGGATTCGATCTCCATCGTGCCCAGCCGGTGCCCAGACACGTTGATCACGTCATCGACGCGGCCCATTACCCAGAAATAACCGTCGGCATCACGGCGGGCGCCGTCCCCGGCGAAGTAGACCCAGCTGCCGTCCGCCGGCCGGATCGCTTCCCAATAGGTTTTGCGGAAGCGTTCCGGATCGCCGTGGATGGTGCGCAGCATCCCTGGCCAGGGGCGCCGCACGGCCAGGTAGCCCCCCTCATCCACATCAGCACTGTTGCCGTCCATGTCCACCACATCGGCCACGATGCCGGGCATGGGCAGGGTGGCGGAGCCTGGTTTGGTGGGTGTGGCACCCGGCAGGGGGCTGATCATCACCCCGCCGGTCTCGGTCTGCCACCAGGTGTCCACCACCGGGCAGCGGCCATGGCCGATCACCTCCCGGTACCACATCCAGGCTTCCGGGTTGATCGGTTCGCCCACGGTGCCGAGGATGCGCAGGGAGCTCATGTCGTACTGGTCGGGCACCTCACGGCCGTTCTTCATGAAGGCCCGGATCGCAGTGGGCGCCGTGTAGAAGATCGTGACGCGGTGCTTCTGGATCACTTCCCAGAAGGCGCCGGGCTTGCTGGGCCGTGGTGCGCCTTCGTACATCACCGTGGTGGCACCGGCCGAGAGCGGCCCGTACACGATGTAGCTGTGGCCCGTGATCCAGCCCACGTCGGCGGTGCACCAGTGGATGTCGTCCTCGCGGATGTCGAACATCCACTGGAAGGTGATCTGGGCCCAGAGGTTGTAACCGGCGGTGGTGTGCACGATGCCTTTCGGCTTGCCGGTGGAGCCTGAGGTGTAGAGCACGAACAGGCGGTCTTCGCTGGCCATCGGCTCGGCGATGTGCTCGGCGCTGGCCGGCTCCACCCGGTCGTGCCACCAGTGGTCGCGCCCCTCGGTCATGGCGGTGGGGCTGCCGGTGCGCTTCACCACCAGCACGTGCTCCACGCTGGGGCAGCCTTCGGCGAGGGCCTGGTCGACGGCCGGCTTGAGCGCCACCGGCTTGTCCTTGCGGAAGCCGCCATCGGCGGTGATCACCGCCTTGGCCTGGCCATCGATCAGGCGGTCACGCAGCGCTTCGGCCGAGAAGCCGCCGAACACCACCGAATGGGGAGCGCCGATACGGGCGCAGGCCAGCATGGCGATGGCCGCTTCCGGCACCATCGGCATGTAGAGCGCCACCAGATCGCCCTTGCCGATGCCGAGAGCCAGAAGGGCATTGGCGGCCTTGCACACCTCGGCGTGCAGTTCGGCGTAGGTGAACCGCCGCTCATCGCCGGGTTCCCCCTCCCAGATCAGCGCCGTCTTGTGGGCGCGGGGGCCATCCAGATGGCGATCGAGGCAGTTGTAGGCCACGTTCGTGGTGCCCCCTTCGAACCAGCGGGCGAAGGGGGGGTCGCTCCAGTCGAGAACGCTTTCGAAGGGCTGGAACCAGTGCAGGGCTCCCCGCGCCTGCTCGGCCCAGAAGGCGTCCGGGTCGGTGTCCGCTGCCTCTGCCAGTTGCCGGTAGGCCGTGAGGCTGCCGATCCGGGCGCTGGCAGCGAGGGCAGCGGGGGGCTCGAACACCCGGCCTTCCTGCAGCACGGATTCGATCGTGACCTCGCTCATCGCCATCGGGACCAGGGCCCCCCATTCAAGCGGCCGCTGGTGGCGTTGCCGTTCTGGCGTCGCACGGGCTGGATTCCAGCAACACGCGGCTGCTGTTCGCCGAACTCTCCATTCGTTGCGCTGGTCGTTGCGCTGGCTTGACTGAAGCTCCACGTTGACTTCAAAAAATTCTCGCCTTGAGCCTCGACGTGGCTTCCCCTTTCGTCCTTGCTAGTTAGGGAAGCTCTGGGCAACACCGAACAGCAAAAAAGGAGCGGTGGCGAAGTGTGCTAATTGAACGATTGTGTGCGTGGCACGTCGTGAATCGGGCAATGTCCGCTGATTTTGGAATGATCTTGGCTTCAACTTGTCACCAGCAGTATCCGGTAAGGACCGGCGCTTGCCGGGGCGCATGGTGAACCAAAACTTGCTGGCCTTGTCCTCCATCTCTTCTCGTTGCTCATTTCCTTGGTAGCCAGCGTCCGCATACGCCACCTCCTCTTCACCAGGCTGCAGATCTGCTACTGGGTGAGGTCGTCCACATTGGCGGTTACGTCCAACTGGTAGCTACATCCACATTGGCAGCTACAGCGAATGCTGCATCTTTCCAGGCACGAGCTCAGCCCTATTGTCTGGTGCGAGTGGAGCAAACGACCCGGTAATGACGTGGCCGTTTGTAGCGAAACCCGGCTGCGGCAGCCTTAGCCCGTTCATTCGATATCCATCATCCAGGTGATTCCTCTGCGGCGGTGCTTCCCCAGCGCCGGGCCGCTGCTTTCCACCTGAGCAGGCCCTGATGCCCCGCCAGCCTGGGCGACTGGTCTTGGTAGCTGGGAAGATGGCGCCATGACCCGTCCCGCGGCCTGCCTGTTCGATCTCGACGGTCTCCTGCTGGACACCGAACCGCTGCATGCCCAGGCCTGGCAGGCCGCCGCCGCCCACTTCGGCCGCAGTCTCCGGCCGGAGGAAGTGCTGGCCCTGCGTGGTCGTCGGCGCCTCGATTGCGCCGATCAGGTGCGCCAGTGGATCCATCAGAGCGGTGGGCCTTCCCTGAGTAACGCTGAGCTGCTGGAGGTGCGCCAGCCGATCGCTGAGGCCCTGTTGCCGCAGGCCGCAGCCATGCCGGGTGCCCAGGCGCTGGTGGAGCGTTGCCATGCCCTGGGCATACCCATGGCCCTGGCCACCAGCAGCTCCCGTGAGGCGGTGACCCTCAAGAGTCAGCCCCATCCCTGGCTGCAGCTGATCGAGCGGCGGGTACATGGCGATGACCCGGAGCTCCTGGCTGGCAAGCCGGCCCCCGATGTCTTTCTGCTGGCCGCCCGCCGCCTCGGTGTCGACCCCAGTGACTGCTGGGCCTTTGAGGATTCGATCGCCGGTGCTTGCTCGGCCCAGGCTGCAGGCTGCCAGGTGCATGTGCTGTTGCCCAACGATGGGGTCTGCGCCCAGTACCCGCCTGAGGTGATCTGTCTGCAGTCGTTGGCGGAGCTGCGGCTCTGAGCCTGTGGAAACCCTTGAGGTGCGGGGACGGCTCCACGCTCAGGCCGGCGGGGCCGGTGGCCTTTTCTTGTCTGTCTCGATCCGCTCCACCAGCTTGAGCATCCATGAGCCGGCCCGGCCCGTTTCGCCCAGTCGCTGCTTGAGCTCCAGCAGGGCGGCCGCCCGCTGCTCCTCCCGTTCGCTCTCGGACGGAATCGCATCGCGGTACGGAATCTGGGTGCGCTGCTGCAGCCAATGGCCAAGGGCGCGTGGATCGGCGGGATCCCTGATCGCACTTTCAAGAGTGAGGGGTTTGCCCTCGGAGCGCAGCCCCTGCAGCTTGTACCAGCGGTCCCCGTCGCTGTCGGTGCTCTCCACCAACTCGAGGGCGTCCAGCTGGGCCACCTCACGCACGGAGCGGCCGAAGCGGCGCTGCACCACCAGCTGGTGGCGCTCCAGGCGCAGCTCACGCCGGCCCAGCAGCAGCCAGACCGTTCCCCAGCCGCAGCCCAGTGCCGGCAGGGCCAGGAAGGCCACCACTGGCCACAGGGATGGGTCGGCCAGGGCTGACCGGCCAAGCAGGCCCAGCAGCGCCAGCAGCAGCAAGGTGATCACGGCCGTGACGGCCGTCTGACGCCGCCGGATGCGGAGCGTGGGCACCAGCAACGGGGCGTCGCAGAACGCGGCCTCCAGCTCCTGCCATTGACGCGGCAGCTGGGCCGTCAGCGGCTGGGGCAAATCAGTGGCCACTGGATCCGCCGGCGCTGCTGGATCGAGAGCGAAGGCTGCGTTCAATGCGGCGGCGGCCTGCTCTCGTTCGCCAGCGGTGCCCAGCCGCGTGAGTTCGATGACCCGGTTCTCGAGTTCTGCCACCAGCGCACTGGGCTGCTGGTGGCGGCTGCGCACCGCGCAGCGGCGGATCTGGCCCACCCCGATGCGCTGCCGGCGCACGAACGGACCCAGCCGCGTGTGCAGCGTCAGCACATCGTCGGTGACAACCAGCCGCTCATCGGCCCAGAAACAACGCAGCCATTCGCGTATCGCCATCACCCCGCCCATGGTCCAGAGGCTCACCCACAGCAGCAGGAAGGCGGTCACCGCTGCGGCCTTCCCCACGCTCATGTCCATCGGGCCGGCCCCGGTCCACTCCCGCAGCAGACGGCTGAGCGTGAACAGCACGAACACTTCCCCGGCCGCCCAGCCGCCCAGCCAGAGGGTGAGGAAGCCCCCCACCGCGAAGCGCGCGGGGCCGCGGGGGCGGAAGTGAAAGGTGAGCGTGGCGGGCATGGCCGTGGGTCGCGCGTGGATTCGCCGGGGTGCGGTCTGGCCGGTTGGGTTCAGAACTGGAAGCTGGTGGTGATCAGGGCGCCGAACTGGCGGAACTGCTCTCCTGCGGGGGTGTCAGCGCCGAGCGGACGGCTGAGCAGAAACAGTGCCGGGGTCACGGCAATCCTGTCGCTGACCTGCAGCCTGTACCACCATTCGGCCACCAGATTGCTGTCCTGGCCGCCGCCGCCGCCGACCAGCCGCGTGGCCACGATCGGTTGCCCCACGGCCATCCCGAGCACATTTCCCTTGCCCAGCACGTCGCTCCACTGGAGGCCCACCGCCCACGACTGGCTGGTGGCCACGAGGCCGTTGCTGCCCCCAGAGCCACTGTTGCTCAGCCCACTGCTGAGGCCGCGGCTGGAATAGGTGGTGCTGTTGAGGCCCCAGCCGGCGCTGATCGAGGGCCACCAGCCCGCCCGTGACGGCTGCCAGTAGCCGCTCAGGCCGAAGGCCTCCGTGGTGCCCGGGACGCTGAGGCTGGCGGTGGTGAAGGGGCTGGCGGCACCGATCAGGCCGTTGGTGTTCTGCAGGCGGGTGTACACCGCCGCCACGGCCCAGGCCTTGTGCCCGTAACCCACCTGAACGGTGCCGGTGGCGCCGGCGTTGGCGGTGCCGAAACCCCCCTGGCCCGCATTGCCGGCATTGCCACTCGCGGCCACGTAGTTGGCGCTGATGCTGAAGCCCCGGTGGGCCCACCACAGGCCCACGCCTGCCCCCAGGTTCTCGCTGTAGGCGGCTGGAGTCCCGGCCAGGGTGAACAGGTCGAGCACGGCTGAAGCCGGGTAGACGCTGGGCCAGAGGGCGAGCATGTCGTCCTGCTCGACGCGGCCGCCGATGGTGGCGGTGAAGCCCGCCCCCAGGGGGAACTGATAGAACGCGCGATCGATCGCCAGCGCGTTGCCGCAATTACTGACGTTGAAGCCGCAGTCCTCCTGAAACGCGGCGGCGAGGGTCGAGAGGTTGCTGGGCCCGGCGCCACCGAAGCTGCTGGCTGCGAGGTTGCCCGCCCGCAGCGTGGTGCGCAGCAGGTCCTTGCCGTTGAAGCTGGTGTCGGCGATGAGCTGCAGGTCGTAGCTGAAGCTGGCGGCACCGAAGGCCTGCCGGTTCTGCTGTACCAGCCCTGCGGCTGAGCCACTGAAGGCGTTGGTGCCCAGCACGAAGCTGGCCTGGCCGCTGAGGGTGGTGGTGGTGGAGAACGCGGTAGCTTCAAGCGCTCGCAACCGGGCCTGCTCGTTGCCGAGCTGCCCCTGTAACACGGCCAGTTCGGTGGCGAGCTCGTGCTGCAGTTGCTGCAGGTCGCCTGTCGCCGGCGCCAGTTGCTGAAGGCAGGCCTGCAGCATGGCGGCCGCCTTCCAGCGGCTCAGGGCCCGCTGACCCCCGGCTGTTGTCGGCAGTCTGTTGGTGCGGCACCCCTGCGATGCCATCAGGTCCATCAGGGCCGTCTCGGTCCAGGCGATGGTTTCGGACGGGGCGGCCACAGGAGCCGCCTCCACAGGAGCTGCGGTCGCCGGCGCTCCTGCTGCCGAAGCCACAGCAAGCGACCACGGAACGAGGCTCAGCAGGCCAAGCGGGACGGGGCGCGGCACCGGAGGCAGCACTGTGACGCCCATCATCGGCGGTTGTTCAGTTCAACGCTTCCCTTTGCTCAGCGCCTGCCGGCGGCGGGATCCTGCTGGCGGTGGGATCCCGGTTTCCTGCTTCGCACTCCCGCCACAGGCTCCCCCTAGGGTGCGCACTCCCCACGCCCCACCACCATGCAAGGCTCGATGCGACCGGCCGGTGATGGCCCGGGCGCCATGTTTCAGCTGCTGATCGCCGGCGCCGTGGCGCTGCTGATCCTCTTCACCCAGACGATCTTCATCGTGCCGGCCGGCAACGTCGCCGTGGTCACCACGCTCGGCAAGGTGACCGGCAACCAGCGCGACCCAGGCCCCAACCTCAAGATCCCCTTGATTCAGGCCACCTCGTTCTTTGATGTGCGCACCCAGGTGCGGCCGGAGCAGTTCTCCACCCTCACCAAGGATCTGCAGGTGATCGAGGCCACCGCCACGGTGAAGTACGCGATCAAGCCCAGCGAGGCGGCCCGCGTGTTCGAAACGATCGCCACCGATAACTCCCAGATCTATCCACGGGTGATCCAGCCCTCGTTGCTCAAGGCGCTCAAATCGGTGTTTTCCCAGTACGAGCTGGTGACGATCGCCACCGAATGGAACGACATCTCCGCCCTGGTGCAGGAGAAGGTGGCGGAAGAACTCAGCAAGTTCAACTACGTGATCGTGCAGGGCCTCGACCTCACCGGTCTGCAGATCGCCGAGGAATACCGCGCCGCCATCGAACAGAAACAGATCGCCGAGCAGCGGCTGCTGCGCGCCCAGACCGAAGTGAAGATCGCCGATCAGGAGGCCAAGCGCTACCAGATCCTCAACTCCAGCCTCGATGACCAGGTGCTCTACAAGCTGTTCCTCGACAAATGGGACGGTCAGACCTCGGTGGTACCCGCCCTGCCCGGCACCGCTCCAGGCGGTGGCACGCCGGTGATCGTCAGGGGGCGTTGAAGCCTTCTGAGCCCGCGTCAGCACGCACTCAGCCGTCTGCGCCCCGCGCCAGCCCTCACTCAGCTGACAGCGTCGCTGTGACAGGGCGGCGTGAGACCGGGGAGCTGGAATTCCAGAAACCAGAGAAATTCCCGCGACCGCCAGCCCAGATCGAAGGGAGCGGTGGCCTGCCAGTCGTGCCGCTCCAGCCCGAACGCCTCCTGCAGGTAGGCGGGCACCAGCGCTTCAATCTCGTCCTGGCCTTCAGCTTCCTCCTCCTCGAACAGGCGGTCGAGATAGAGCGCGGCGAAGATCCCCTGCTCCTCGTCGACCACCACCACCTCAAAGGGGCCATCGGCGGCGGGCAGCGGGTTCACTTCGAAGAATTCATCCCGCTCCAGGGGGTCGGTGGGCGCCTGCTCCATCAATGTGGCCAGGGCCTGCTTGAACCGTTCGAGGGTCATGGGGCCACAGGCCTGGGGGCCTCCATCCTCAACCGCAGGCGTCCGCCCAGGGGCCACAGCCACAGGGTCACGGCCAGCCAATGGATCAGCACGGGCGGCCACAGCGAGCCGCTGAGCAGAAAGACGCCCGCGCACACGGCGCCGAGCCAGCTGCAGGAGAGCAGGAAGGCCGGATCACGGAACAGCTGCCGCCCCGGCCGGTACCAGGTGGCGCCAGCCAGTGGGTGGTAGGCCACGAACAGCCCCACGCTCAGGGCGCCCCAGGCCAGCGACGACCAGGGCCCCACCCCCTCCATTGCGGCTGCCGGCAGCAGGGCGGCGCGGAACACCGCTTCCTCCCCCAGCGCTGGCATCAGCAGCAGCAGCGGCGCCTGGCGCAGCATTGGCCCCAGCGGTCGCCAGCGCCAGCCCTGCCGCAGCAGGCCGCTGCGCCGCGCCAGTGGCAGGGCCACCAGTGCGTACAGCAGCATTCCCAGCGCCGCCACCAGCCCATTGCCGCCCAGCAGCGGCGTGCTCACCGCATCGGAGAGCCGCCGCAGCGGCACCGACAACCAGGGCCACTGGCCGAGCAGCAGCGTGGGTGCCAGCGGCAGCAGCTCGGGGTCGCGGCCCGGCACCTGGTTGGTGCGTTGGAACCACAGCTGCGAGCCGTTCTGGAGGAACACGCGGGCGATGTCGTCATGGCCGCGGCGGGGCAGCATCGAACGCCAGCTCAGCAGGGCATCGCGCACGCTCTGGCCGCGCACGAAGTGCTGCTCACCGCTGGTGAGCGTGTCAGCGCCGGCCACCACTGCCGCGTTGCGCACCCAGTCGGAGCGCACCATGCCGAAGGGAGTGAGCAGGTCGTCGAGTGACCGGCCCAGGGCCAGCAGCCGCTCGAAGCGCCGGCTGTCGCTGTCGTTGGGATGGGCGCGCCACCAGGCCATCAGCCCGGGATCGGCCAGCACCTGCTGGCGCAGCCGTTGCAGTGCGATGTAGAGGGTCTGGCTGGAATCCTGCACGCAGGAGGTGGCCGGCGTCACCGACGACAGGCCCGTGCCGTCGCCGCTGCGGTAACGGGCCATCATCACGTTGGCCTGCACCCCCAGTTCATCGAGCAGGGAGAAGCGGCGGTGGCCGAGCTGCACGTCGCTGAACAGGTCCTGACGGATCAGCACATCGGAGATCGGTCGCAGCCACAGCCAGCCCCGCTGCAGATCGCCGCTGTAGGCACTCCAGTCCTGGGTGCCGGCCACGATGCCGTTGGGGTTGTTGGCATAGATCTGGTGAAAGCGCAGCGCAAACAGCGGCTCACCGCTGAAGGGGTCGCGCCCCAGTTCGGCGTCACCAAAGGCGAAGTGGCCGGTCACGGTGCCGGCCACGATCGCTTCGCCAGCGGGCCCGCCGATGCCGCCGAAGCTGTGGATCAGCAGGCCCCGCTCGCCCAGCTGCCAGCTGCCTTCTCCCCCCACCTGCACCCGTGAGAAGCGGCCCTTGCGCTCGGGGGTGCGGGCCCAGTTGCGGTGCAGCACGTAGTCGAGGCCGGCGCCGCGGCCCTGCACCAGCTGATCGGCCTGGGGCTGCAGCAGCGCCCGGGGCAGCAGTGCCTGGGCCGTGAACAGGCCGCTGGCATCGGGCGCGCCGTACACCAGCCAGCCGGAGGCGCCGATCGGATCCCCCACCAGGCCATCCGGGTTGAACAGCCGGCGCCCATCGCGATCGGGTGGCTGCCGCGGAATCCGCACCACGTCCAGCGGGCCGCTGAATCCGCCCTGGCGCCGATCGAAGTGCCGCACCTCGAAGCGATCGCCGTCGGGGTTCTCGGCGGCGGCGGCTGGTTGCAGCAGTTGCACCAGGGCCACGTAGCGCCCGGTGATCTGCACCGGCGGCTGGGCGATCGCCAGGCCGGGGCTGCCGGTAGGGCTGGTAGTGAGCTCTACGTCCTCAAGCCGCACGATCACGTCGTCGTGGGGGCGAGCCCCGGCCAGCGATTGCAGCGGACCCACGCCGCGGCGGCCATCGAGCCGCTGCGGCACCACGTTGCCGGCAGCGATCGCCGCATGGGCCGCCGCATCCAAGCGGATGTCGGTGCTGACGGTGCGCACCATGGCCTGCAACGGCGGCCGCTCCTGCCAGCCCAGCCGCAGCCGCTGGCCCACCAGTTTCTCGTGCTGGGGAGGCGCGTGCTGCACCTCCAGCCACACCCAGTCGGCGCCGGAATCCTGGGCGCTTTGACCCTGACCGGCGGGATCCGCGGCGCGCGCCTCCGGCAGGATCAGCCGGCCGATCCAGGCGCCGTTCGGCTTGTAGAGCGCCGGATCGGGACGCTGATCAAGGGGGTAGTGATCTGGGCGGTTGAAGGGTTGCTCCCAGGCCAGGGCGTAGCTGGACGGCCTGGTCGCCGCCGGCGCCGACTGAAGCATGGGCAGCAGAACCGCCAGCAAGGCCGCCAGAACAGCGGCGAGACCGGCGGCGAAACCAGCGGCCAGGGTCGCCGCCCTTCTGGTGCTGGGCAGGGGCCGCAGCCGGCGCGTTCGGGGAGGCACGACGGCGACCGGGGGAAGAGCCGAGGTTACGGGAGCCACTTGGCTGCTGTTTTGCATGCCAGTCGGTTGCCAAGCCCACTTGTTCAGGGCGTGACGCAGCCCGGCCTGGCTACAACAGAGGCAGGAGCTGTCTGCGCGTGGCCTTGCAATGTCCCCCTTCCCCGACTACCCGGTCCCCGTCGATGAACTCCAGCGGTTGCGCTCGCTGGAGCGCCACGACCTGCTCAACCATCGCAAGGATCCGCACCTCGATCGCCTGCTGGAGCTGGCCACCGAGTTGCTTGACACACCGATCGGCCTGATCTCCCTGATCGATGCCGACCGCCAGTTGTTCATCGCCCGCCAGGGGCTGGAGATCGAGGAGACACCGCGCAAGATGGCCTTCTGTGCCCATGCCATCGCCGGCAACGGCGTGCTTGTGGTGCCCGATGCGCTCGAAGACCCGCGCTTCAACACCAATCCCCTCGTGCTGGAGGAGCCCAGGATTCGCTTCTATGCAGGCGCACCGCTTACCTCTGAAGACGGCCACAACCTCGGCACGCTGTGCGTGATCGACCGCAAGCCTCGCCAGCCCAGCGATCAGCAGATCCGTCTTCTGGAGCGCATTGCGGAATTGGCGATGCGGGAAATCGAGATGCGCCGCCAGTCGCTGCATTGCCCGATCACCCATCTGCTGGGGCGCAGCCTTTTCCTGCAGCTCGGCGAACTCGAACTGAGGCATGCGCGGGAGCGTCAGGTGCCGTTGTCGTTGGTGATTCTCGACATTGACAACTTCAGGATGATCAACAGCCGTTCAGGCCACAAGGCGGGCGATGAGGTGCTGGTGAAAGTGGCCGATCTCTGCCGCAGCCACGCGGCGGACCAGGATCTGATCGGACGGGTGGGCGACGAGGAGTTCGCGATTCTGCTGATCAACAGCACCGATGAGCAGGCCACCTGGTTGGCGGAAAGCGTGCTGGAGGGCGCCCACCATATTGGTGTGTCGTCCTTCCACAGCGAGCAGCAGATTCATCTCAGCGGTGGAGTCACCACCATGAGCGACACCGACGCCGATTTCGCCGGCATGTTCCAGCGGGCAACCAAAGCCTCCGAACTGGCCCGGATAAACGGTCGCGATCAGATTGTGGCGATGGAAAGGGAATGAAGGCCGCTCCGCCCCAACAACCCTGCGGAGGTGCCCCTTGGGGGGGTGGCTTCTTGTGCTCAGGGAGGCGGAGCGGACGGATCCGCTGCTGAAGTCTTGAAGGTGCGCCACTGCACCTGTTCGATCGAACCGAGGCGCTCAGCCGGTTTGCCTTCCAGACGGGCCGTCACCAGGTCGGGGCGCCCGGCCAGCACCTTGAGTCCATCGCCGAGCGGAAAGTGGCGCTCCCCCTTGAAGGTGCCGCGGAACACCACCTCCTCGCCGGCAGGGCCGCCCACCTGGCGCACTTCCAGCCAGCTGGGGGAACTGCTGCTCAGCAGCAGATCGCCAGGAGCTGGCGGCACGGCCACCGGGGCAACCATGGCAGGGGCTGGTTCGTTGGCCGGGGGCTCGGGCCGTGCAGGGGAGGGGGCAGCTGGCTGCGCCGAAAGCCGTGTCTGGAGGGTGCCGGCATCGAAGCGCCGCCAGCCCCACACCAGCGCCGATCCAGCGCCCACAATCAGAGCCATCACGGCAATGGAACGGACCATCACGCCTGCGGCGGCGGTCTTGGCGGACCCTGGCGCCGTCTGCTGTGTCGTTGAGGTGCTCGGGTCCAGGCAGCGGTGGGTGAGGCCACTTTTCTGCAGGTTGCGCAGCGGCTGCAACAACGGCGCCACATCCAGCCCGAGCACCCCGGCCACGCGCTGCGCTTGGGCAATCACGTACACCAGCTCGGGCAGGGCGGCACGGTCGCCGGCTTCAAGCGCGTTCAACTGCTCCTCGCGGAAGAACAGGCGCTTGGCAAGCTCCGCCAGGGCAATGCCCTTGGCCTCGCGTGCTTTACGGAGCTGGGCTCCCAATGCGCCCAGTGCATTAGCCGAGGCCTGATCCTGGGCGTCCACGTCGGGCACGGGTTGGTTGGAGGGACTGCCCTCGCTCATGGTGTGGATCTCTGAGAGGGGGAGGTCAGAGGATTTGTAGCTCGAAATGGTGCTGATTGATGTCCATGGGAGGGTTCCTTTTCAGCATGGGTAAAGCTGCCCGCCAATCGCTAGCAAAACGTGAGAGATCTTGTGGCTTTGAATCTTCACACCTGCCTGATTTTGAAGCAGCCTGTGTGAAGGAGAACTGGCTTCTCGGTGAATGGATCCATCCCTCGTGCAGCAACCTGCTCTGGCCATTGCATGAGAGCAGGTCAAACGGCCGTGCGATTCGGCGGAGCAAGCCCACTCAGCTGGGCAAAGCGCGCTCAATAGAGGCGGCTGAGCACGAAGTCCGGCAGGGCCTTGAGGGCGTCGCTGGAGGCGGAAGGCGGTAGCCACTGGAGCGCTTCGCCGGCCTCTCGGGCAAAACCTTCGGCCAGCGCGCGCGACCGGGGGATCGCTTCGCAGCCCCGCACCAGCTCCAGCGCCTGATCAAGGTCGCCGGGTTCGCAGAGCTCTCGCTCGATCAGCCCGGCCAGGGGCGGACGTTCCTCAAGGGCGAAGAGCACCGGGGCCGTGAGGTAGCCGGCGGCCAGATCGCTGGCAGCAGGCTTTCCCAGTTGCTGATCGCTGCCGGTGAAGTCGAGGATGTCGTCGACCACCTGGAAGGCCAGGCCCAACTGGCGGCCGAAGCGGTAGAGCTGATCGAGGCGATCGACCGGCAGGTTGCTCAGCACCCCGGCGGCGCGGGCGCTGTTGGCGATCAGCGAGGCAGTTTTGCAGTAGCTCTTTTCGAGGTAGGTCTCGAAGCTCTGGCCGGTGTCGTAGCGAAACAGCCCCTGTCGCACTTCGCCGTCGGCCAGGTCCATGATCACGCGCGAGAGCAGCTTCACCACATCGAGGTCGTCGAGGTTGGCGAGGTGCCAGCTGGCCTGGGCGAAAAGGAAATCGCCCGCCAGCACCGCCAGGCGATTGTTGAAGCGGCTGTGGACCGTGTCCACGCCGCGGCGGGTGGAGGCCTCATCGACCACGTCGTCGTGGACGAGGGAGGCGGTGTGAATCATTTCGGTGATCTCAGCCAGGCGCCGGTGCCGGCTGGAGAGCTCACCATCAGGGCTGAGAGCCCGTGAGAGCAGCAGAACCACGCCGGGGCGGATCCGTTTGCCACCGGCACTAAAGAGGTGCTCAGCTGCAGCCTGGAGGATCGGGTGGCCGGCGCCGATCAGGCTGCGCAGATCGCTCAGCAGAGTTTCGAGGTCGTTCTCGACCGGCTGGAGCAATTGCGCGACCGTGGCCATGACCCCTGCTCAGTGGATGGATCCTAGAAGGCCTGGATCGGCGCTGAGAGCGCCACCTGCTCCACCACCGGCCGCCAGCCCAGCCAGGGCATGGCTGCACGGGCGAAGGCCTCCGGATCGCCGGTCACGCAGAAGCGGCTGCCACTGGCCAGAGCGGGAGACGGGTGCAGGCCGCAGAGCTGCGGCACCGGCGCCGGCGTTCGGCCGATGCAGACCGACAGGCGCGCCACGGCGGCCTCGGCCGGATCCACCAGCACCACGTGCTGGGGCAGCAGCTCCCGCAGCAGGTCTTCCAGCAGCGGGTAGTGGGTGCAGCCAAGCACGACGGTGTCCACATCGGCGGCCAGCAGGGGCTTCAGATAGGTGTGGGCCGCCTCGCGCAGCTGCGGGTCGGTGAGATCACCCCGCTCGATCAGGGGCACGAAGGCGGGGCAGCCCACTTCCACCACCTTGATGAACGGACGCACGGCGCGCAGGGCGCGTCCATAGGCGCCGCTGGCTGCGGTGGCCGGCGTGGCCAGCACGCCCACCCGTTCCCCCTGCACCACGGTGGCAGCACTGTCGATCAGACCCAGCACCGGCACCTCGCGGCCGGCAATGGCCTCCACCACATCAAGGGCCAGGGCATGGGTGGTGTTGCAGGCCATCAGCACCACATCGACCGACTGCAGCTGCAGCCAGCTCACCACCTCGGCGGCAATCGAGCGGATCTCCCCCCTGGAGCGCTCGCCATAGGGCACCCTGGCGGTGTCGCCCAGGTAGATGTAGGGCTGGTCGGGATGCCGCTCCACCAGGCGGCGCAGCACGGTCAGGCCGCCGAGTCCGCTGTCGAGCAGGCCGATGCGTCGCTTGCTCATCCGCCCCCCAGGTAACGCATGATGCCGCGGGTGATGGCCTGGGCCAGCCGCTGGCGGTGTTCCGCATCCGCCAGCCGGGGGGAATCCAGATCGCCTGTCACGAAGCCGGTTTCCGCCAGCGCCGCGGGCATCACCGTTCGGCGGATCACGAAGAAGCGGCCGGTCTTGACGCCGCGGTCGGGGCTGCCGGGTGAAACCCGCAGCATCTCCTCCTGCACGGCCTCCGCCAGCGCCCGCGACTGAGCGCCCTGGAAGTAGAAGGTTTCGATGCCGTTCACATCCGGCCGGGCCATGCTCAGGGCGTTGGCGTGGATGCTGAGGAAGGCCTGGGCACCGCTGCTGTTCGCCAGCGCCACCCGCGGCGGCAGGTCGACGTCGATTTCGGAGGTGCGCGTCAGCACCACCTGCACACCCTTGCTCTGCAGCAGCTGGGCCACCTGCAACGAGATGTCGAGCACCACATCGGTTTCCCGCAGCCCGCCGATGCCCACGGCGCCCGGGTCGGGTCCGCCGTGGCCCGGATCGATCACCACCCGGAAGCGGCCACGCGGCACTGCGGGCATGCCGCCGGTGGAGGGGAGGGGGCGGCTGCCGCCGAAAGGAGTCGGCCGTACCCAGCCTCCGCCTGCCACCTCCACATTGCCTTCGCCGAGGGTGGAGATCAGCCGGTTGGAGCCCAGCCCGGTCAGCTCGAGGCGCCAGCGGTCGCGGGCGGTGCCCACCAGGCGCATGTTGCGCGGATCGAGCTGGGTGCCTGGGGCGAATTCGAGCACAAGGCGGGTGGTGCCGGGATCGGGCTTGCCGATGCGCACCTCGCGCAGGGCGCCGCTGCCGCGCAGGGTGCGAGGCCGCACCGGGGCGCCGGGGAGGTCGATCCACACCCGAGGACCCTGGGCGCCCCTGCCGCTTTCGTAGAAGGCCTGCAGGGAGATTGAGGGCGAGGTTCGCAGCTCAAGCACCCCATCCCGGCTGACGCGCCAGGCGGCCAGGGCGCTGGCGGCGTGGGCCGGCAGAGAGGCCAGCAGCAGGGCAGACGGCGCGAGCGTGGCGAGGGCGATCGCGCGGCACGACGCCCGCAGCGTGGTGAGCAGTGACGGGCAGGGCTTCCCCAGGGTCAGAACAGCGAAGGACGGCGGTGGTTCAGGCTCGGCATCTGGGTGCGAACCCGTTGGCCATGATCAGGGTCGACCGGCGCCACCGCCAGCCCGGGGGAAATTCCCGCATCCGCCAGCACCGTGCCCCATGGGTCGATCACCAGGGCGTGGCCATGGCTCTGCCTGCGTCCGTAGTGCAGGCCGGTCTGGGCCGGTGCCATCACGTAGGCCGTGTTCTCGATCGCCCGCGCCTGCAGCAGCACCTGCCAGTGGTCCTTGCCGGTGAAGGCGGTGAAGGCGGCCGGAATCATGATGAGTTCAGCACCAGCACCGGCTAGGTGGCGGTAGAGCTCGGGAAAGCGGACGTCGTAACAGATCGAAAGTCCGATGCGGCACAGGCCCGGCACATCCACCACCGGCGGCAAGGTATCGCCCGCTTTGACCGTTCCCGACTCCCGATAGGTGTTGCCATCGGGAAGATCCACGTCGAAGAGGTGGATCTTGTCGTAGCGGGCCAGCAGCTGGCCTTCGGTGCCCACCAGCTCTGCGCGGTTGAAGGTGGCCCGCTCCCCTGCCGGCACCGGATAGCCGCCGCCCAGCAGAGTCACCTGGTAGCGCCGCGCCATCGTGACCAGAAAGCGGCTGCAGCGTTCGGCCAGGCTGCCCGCCAGCTCCAGCCGCCGCTCGTCGTTGCCCATGAAGGCGAAGTTCTCGGGCAGCCCCACCAGATCGGCGCCGCGCCGGGCCGCCAGATCGATCAGCTCCTCGGCGGCCGCGAAATTGGACTCCGGATCGGGCGTGCTGGTGAGTTGCAGAGCAGCGGCCAGGAAGCTCGTCACCATGAGCAGGGAAGAGGTCGGCGGAACTGTAAGGGAGCTGCCTTCCGGCGCCGGAAAGGGGCTGGGCGCCGGCTTCAGCTGGCTTTGAGTACGCCTGGCTCGGCCTGCATCGGCACGATCTCAAGCGAATCCACGGTGGCGCAGCAGCGGAAATCATCGTCGTGATCGCCCAGGCCGATCAGCCGCCGGCCATGGCTGGCGGTACGCAGGCAGCCTTCGGGATCGTGGCGCCACTGCTCCCACAGCGCCAGCGCCGCCACCATCTCGTCATTGCCCGCCTCCACTGACCGGCCGCCAGCGGCTGCGGCATCCATCGCCGCCTGGGCCACCGCGCCAGCCGCCAGGGTGTCTTCCAGCGAATAGGAGCCCTCCCAGCCGCTGCCCACGATCCACACCTGCTCGCACTGCCGCTCCAGCAGCCGCGCCGCCACTGCTGCGCGGTTGGGCAGGCAGGCGGTCAGCA
Source organism: Synechococcus sp. CS-1333 (assembly GCF_025128015.1). Classification (NCBI taxonomy): domain Bacteria; kingdom Bacillati; phylum Cyanobacteriota; class Cyanophyceae; order Synechococcales; family Synechococcaceae; genus Synechococcus; species Synechococcus sp. CS-1333. The sequence goes on along the minus strand of NZ_JAHLYO010000032.1, from coordinate 113,208 downwards.
GCAGGGGCACAGTGCACACCTTGTCAAGCGAGCGGGTGCCGTTGGTGGTGCTCATGAAGATGCGCTTGCCCGCCACCAGCGCCGGCGTGACAGCCAGGGGGGAGTTGCCGAGATCGAAGCCCTCCACCCGGGCGCCGCCCCGTTCGCCGGCTGTGAGCCGTTGCGCGGCCGGCCAGGCCGCGGCCGCGGCCTTGAGGCTGTCGAGATCGGCGAACGCCTGCACCGCCTCGGCGCCGTTCTGGAGTGCCCAGGCGATCGTGGTGGTGGCGCGCAGCACGTCGATCACCACGGCCGCATCCGGGCCCGCCGCCGCCGCTCCAGGGCCGCGGTCTGGCACATCTTCGGAGGTGTGGAAGGTATGGATCTGCACGGCGCAGGGCACGGGTCGCGTGCGTCACAGTAGGCAGCGACGCTCATGACCCACTCAATGACGGCCACGCTGCCGCGGAGTTCCACCAGAGATCTGCGGGGCTTTCTGTCGCTACTGGAGCAGCGCGGCCAGCTGCGGCGGATCACAGCCCCCGTCGACCCCGACCAGGAACTGGCCGCCATCGCCGACCGGGTGCTGGCCCGCGGGGGCCCTGGCCTGCTGTTCGAGAACGTGATCGGCAGCCCGATGCCGGTGGCTGTGAACCTGCTCGGCACCGTGCAGCGGGTGGTGTGGAGCATGGGCCTGGAGTCGGCCGAAGAGCTGGAGGATCTCGGCGCGCGGCTGGCCCTGCTGCAGCAGCCCCGGCCGCCGAAGGGGCTGCGCGAGGCGGTGCGCTTCGGCGGGGTGCTCTGGGATGTGGTGAAGGCCCGCCCCGACCTCGACCTGCTGCCGCCCTGCCACCAGCAGGTGTTCAAGGGGGAGGACGTGAACCTCGACAGCCTGCCGCTGCTGCGCCCCTGGCCCGGCGATGCCGGCGGGGTGATCACGCTCGGCCTGGTGATCACCAAGGACCCGGAAACGGGCGTGCCCAACGTGGGTGTCTACCGGCTGCAGCGCCAGTCGGTGAACACCATGACGGTGCACTGGCTGAGCGTGCGTGGCGGTGCCCGCCACCTGCGCAAGGCGGCGGCCATGGGCAAGCCCCTGGAGGTGGCCGTGGCGATCGGCGTGCACCCCCTGCTGGTGATGGCCGCCGCCACCCCGATCCCTGTGCAGCTCTCCGAATGGCTATTCGCCGGCATCTACGCCGGCGAAGGGGTGCGGCTGGCCAAGTGCAAAACAGTGAACCTGGAGGTGCCCAGCCACAGCGAAGTGGTGCTGGAGGGCACGATCACCCCCGGCGAGGAACTGCCCGACGGCCCCTTCGGTGATCACATGGGCTTCTACGGCGGCGTCGAGGCGTCCCCGCTGGTGCGCTTCCAGTGCATGACCCAGCGCCGGAACCCGGTGTTCCTCACCACCTTCAGCGGCCGCCCGCCGAAGGAGGAGGCGATGCTGGCGATCGCGCTCAACCGCATCTACACGCCGATCCTGCGGCAACAGGTGCCCGAGATCATCGATTTCTTCTTGCCGATGGAAGGGCTCAGCTACAAGCTGGCTGTGCTCTCGATCGACAAGGCCTATCCAGGCCAGGCGAAGCGGGCAGCGATGGCCTTCTGGACCGTCCTGCCCCAGTTCACCTACACCAAGTTCGTGGTGGTGGTCGACAAGTCGATCAACATCCGCGACCCGCGCCAGGTGATCTGGGCCATCAGTGCCCAGGTGGATCCCCAGCGTGATCTGTTCGTGCTGGAGGACACCCCGTTTGACACGCTGGATTTCGCCAGCGAGCGTCTGGGGCTGGGCGGCCGTCTGGCGATCGATGCCACCACCAAGGTCGGGCCGGAAAAGCGCCACGACTGGGGCGAACCGCTCCGCCGGCCGGCGGCGATCGAAGACCGGCTCGATGCCCGCTGGCAGGAGCTGGGCCTGGCCGACATCGACGCCACCGAACCGGATCCCACCCTGTTCGGCTACACCCTCGAGAACGTGCTGGAGCGTCTGGCGGCACGGCGTTGATCAAGCGCCGCGGCCTGCAGGCGCTCAAGGCGCTGCTGGAGCTGGCCAGGGAGCCGGGCGCCTGGCGCTCGGTGACGCAGATCGCCGCCGCTCAGTCGATTCCGGCCCCGATGCTGGAGCAACTTCTGCTGCAGTTGCGGCGGGCCGATCTGGTGGAGGCGCGCCGGGGCCGCAGCGGCGGCTACCGCCTGCGGCGGGTACCGGCGGCGATTCCTGTCGCCACCGTGCTGCAAGCCGTGCAGGCTGATCCGGCGCTGGGGCCGGCGGCAGCTACGGCCAGCGACCCGGCACTGGCGGGCGAGCAGGTGGCCCAGGCTCTGGTGCGGCGTCTGCAGCGGGCGCTGGAGCAGGAACTGGCCGTGCTCACGCTCGAGGAACTTCTCTTCGATCTGCGCAGCTGGCAGGAATGCCTCAGTGAAGACGGCGGCCTGATGGTGGGCTAACGCACAGAGCGGCCTGCGGAACCGCCGAACCCGGCCAGGATGGCCAGGTGTTGATCACGCGCTGATGCCCGACCGCGACGCCATCGAGTTCGCCGAACGGCGCCGCATGGCCGAACGGGATCAGGGGCTGGTGCCCTGGGCGCTCTGGGGCAGCTACCTACCTGATCGTCAGTGGGGCACGGTGCGGGAGGACTATTCCGCCGACGGCGATGCCTGGCGCTCCTTCCCGCACGACCACGCCCGCTCGCGCGTGTACCGCTGGGGGGAGGACGGCCTGTTGGGCCTGTGCGACGAGCACGCCCGCCTCTGCTTTTCGGTGGCGCTCTGGAACGGCCTCGATCCCATCCTCAAGGAGCGGCCCTTCGGGCTGGGCAACCCGGAAGGCAACCACGGCGAAGACATCAAGGACTACACCTTTCACCTGGCCAACACCCCCACCCACAGCTTCATGCGGGGGCTGTACAAGTACCCCCAGCGCTGCTTCCCCTACGACCACCTGATCCACGAGAACGGGCGGCGCGGGCGCGACAGCCCGGAATACGAGCTTGTCGACACCGGGCTGTTCGACGACGACCGTTACTTCGATGTGGAGGTGGAGTACGCGAAGGCGGCGGCCGACGACCTGCTGATCCGCTTGCGCCTCACCAACCGAGGCCCTGATCCTGCCCCGCTCACCCTCCTGCCCACCCTGTGGTTGCGCAACACCTGGAGCTGGGGCTATGCGGGCGCGCTCGAGCAGCCGCTGGAGCTTGAAGGGGATCTGCTGCGCACCCCTGTGCTGCCTGGCCTCGGGTCGTACCGGCTGGCCTGCGCCGAGCCTGGCCCCTGGATCTTCACCGACAACGAGACCAACACCGAGCGCCTGTTCCGCCAGCCCAACCAGCGGCCGTATCAGAAGGACGGCTTTCACCGGTATGTGGTGGAGGGGGAGGAGGGAGCCATCAACCCCGCCCAGCGGGGCACCAAGGCGGCCCGCTTGCTGCGCCGCACACTGGCCCCGGGGGAGACCTGGGTGGTGGACCTGCGCCTGTGGGCGGGCGAGCAGCCGGCGGCGTTCGGCGCGGCGTTCGAGGCCACCCATCAGGCGCGCGAGCAGGAATGGAGGGCCTACTTCGAGCACTGCGTGCCTGGGCTGGAAGCCGACGACCGCCGCATTCACCTCGCAGGCGCCGCCGGATTGCTGTGGTGCAAGAAGTACTACAGCTGGGACGTGAAACGCTGGCTGGAGGGGGATCCGGGCCAGCCGGTGCCGCCGCCGGAGCGCTTCAGGAGCGCCAATGCGGCCTGGCGCCGTCTGCATGTGGAAGATGTGATCTCCATGCCCGATTCATGGGAATACCCCTATTTCTGCCAGTGGGATCTGATGGTGCATGCCGTGGCCTTCGCCGGCTTCGATCCGGCCACCGCCAAGGAGCAGTGCATGTTGCTGCGCAGCCCCCGCTTCACGGCGCCCAACGCCCAGACCCCTGCCTACGAATGGGCGCTCTCCGATCCGAACCCACCGATCGGCGCCTGGGCGGCGATGCGTGTTTATCAGATCGACCGCAAGCAGAACGGTGAACCGGACATGCCTTTTCTGCGGGCGGCGCTGCGCAAGCTGCTGCTGGAATATGGCTGGTGGGCTAACCGCAATGATCGTTCGGGCGACAATGTGTTCGAGGGAGGATTCCTCGGGCTGGATAACATTGCCGTGTTCGACCGGCGCTTTCCGCTCGCCGATGGTAGCCACATCGGCGAAAGCGATGGCATCGCCTGGATGGCGTCGCTGAGCCTGAATCTGCTCAACATCAGCGTGGAGCTGAGCGTGAGTGAACCGGAGTATGCGGATCTGTGTGAGCGTTTTGTCTACGACTTCGTGCAGCTCAACCTCACGCTCAACACCCCCACAGACAACGAATTTCTGAACTGGGATGAACAGGATGGCTTCTACTACGACGTGATCAAGCGGCCCGATGGCAGCACCGATTTCCTGCGCAGCCGCTCGATTGCTGGCCTGATTCCCCTGCTGGCGGTGGCCAGTTTCGATCAGGAAACGCTGGAACGTCTGCCGGTGCTGGATGTGAAGAACAGCATGGCGTGGTACACCCACGAGCGCACCTCCCCTTCCTGGGTGGAAACGCACCTGGGCCGGCGCCACAACGACCGGCTGTTGTTTTCCCTGGTGCCGGAAGATCGGCTGCGCCGCATCTGTGAGCGGCTGTTCGATGAAGCGGAGTTCCTGTCCCCCTATGGCATCCGCTCTCTGTCGAAGGTGTATGAAACCGCACCCTTCTGCTACACCGAAGGCAGTGAATCAGATTGCCTCTCCTATTCACCGGCGGACAGCCCGGTGGCCATGTTCGGTGGCAACTCCAACTGGCGTGGGCCGGTGTGGATGCCGCTTAATTATCTGTTGATCGAATCTCTGCAAAAATTCGGCCATTTCTATGGCGACAGCTTCACGGTGGAGTTCCCCACCGGCTCCGGCGTATGGCTCAGCCTCTGGGATGTGTCGTTGAAGCTGGAGCAGCGTCTGGTGAATCTTTTCCGCCGTGACAGCCGGGGCCGGCGCGCCTTCCTCGGGGATGTGGATCTGTTTCAGCACAACCCCCATTGGCGTGATCTGATCCAGTTTCATGAGTATTTCCATGGCGACAATGGCCGTGGGGTGGGCGCCAGCCACCAGACCGGCTGGAGTGCGATCGTCTGCAAGATGATCAACCAACTCTCCCAATATCCACTGCCCTGATCGCAGCAGCTGTCTCTGCCTTCCCCTCTGTTCCGCCGCCACCCTTCCGCCATGCCTGCCACCCCAACGGCCCGGATCATCGACCCGTCGATCACCCTTTCCCCGTTGCCTGGTGCCGGGCAGCTGAATCCACCGGATGGCAGCCACGTGGATGTGTTGATCATCGGCAGTGGTGCCGGCGGCGGCACCCTGGCGCGGCACCTGGCTGGCAGCGGCCTCAAGGTGCTAGTGCTGGAACGCGGCGACTGGCTCCCCCAGGAACCGCAGAACTGGAGCGCCGAAGCGGTGTTTCAGCAGGGTCGCTATGTGTCTGCGGACACCTGGCACGACAAGCACGGCAAGGCCTTTCAGCCCGGCAGCCACTACATGGTGGGAGGCGCCACCAAGATGTACGGGGCCGCCCACTTCCGCCTGCGCGAGGCCGATTTCGGCGAGCTGATTCACCACGACGGCATCTCACCGGCCTGGCCCCTCCCTTACGACGTCTTCGAGCCCTATTACCAGCGCGCCGAAGAACTGTTCCACGTGCATGCCCAGCAGGGGGAAGATCCAACCGAACCCCGCCGCAGTGCCCCCTATCCCCACCCGCCGATTGCCCATGAGCCGCGCATGCAGAAGCTGGTCGACGACCTGCGTGCCGCCGGCCTGCGCCCCTTCCACGCCCCCAGCGGGGTGATGCTCGATGAGGCCAACCTGCCCTTCAGCCGTTGCCGCAAGTGCAACCGCTGTGATGGATTTCCGTGCCTCGTGCATGCCAAGGGTGATGCGGACGTGGTTGGCATCCGGCCGGCCTTGGCCGATGCGAACGTGTCGCTGCTCACCCGCGCCCATGTGCAGCGGCTGCTCACCGATGCCAGTGGTGGGCGGGTCACGGCGGTGGAAGTTCTGCGCGATGGCGAGCCGATGCGCTTTTCCGCCGATGTGGTGGTGGTGAGTTGCGGCGCCGCCAACAGCGCCCGGCTGCTGCTGATGTCTGCCAACGACCGCCACCCGGCCGGCCTGGCCAATGGCTCCGGGCAGGTGGGGCGCAACTACATGTTCCACAACAGCAAGGCCCTCGTGGCCCTGGCCCATGAACCCAACACCACCGTGTTTCAGAAAACGGTGTCGATCAATGACTGGTATCTGGGCTCTGAGGCGTTTCCCTACCCGATGGGCAACATCCAGATGACCGGCAAGACCAGCGGCACGATCATGAAGGGCTATGCCCCGCTTGAAACCTTCCTGATGCCCGGCTGGAGCATGGACCAGATCGCGGAACATGCACTGGATTTCTGGCTGAGCAGCGAGGATCTCCCCGACCCTGAGAACCGCATCACCGTGAACAAGGAGGGGGCGATCACCCTTTCCTACACCCCCAACAACCAAACGGCCAGCGCCAAGCTTGAGCATAATCTTCGCGGCTTGCTGGATTCTCTCTATCTGAAGAATCACCTTGTGGAGCGGCAGATCTACGTGAAATCCAGCATGGCGATTGCCGCCGTGGGCCATCAGGCCGGCACCTGTCGCTTCGGCACCGATCCCACCAGCTCGGTGCTCGACCTTGATTGCAAAGCCCACGAGCTCGATAACCTCTACGTGGTGGACACCAGCTTCTTCCCCAGCATCGGCGCGGTGAATCCCTCTCTCACCGCCATCGCCAACGCCCTGCGGGTGGGCGATCATCTCATCGCCCGGCTGCAGGGATGATCCGGCCGGTGTCAGCCGAAGCTGAGCATCAGGGCGTCGCGAATCAGGAGTCCGTCGAGGGAAAGGGCGCCACCACCGGCTCCGATCAGCACCAGGCACATCACCACATACATGGCGGCCTTTTCCCAGCTGGGCGGTTCCCCCACGCCCATGGGGCCGGCATAATCCCCGGGCGGAATCTGATAGGGGTCGGGGGCGATGAAGGGGGTGCCCGCTAGAACCTCCAGCACCATGGCATACCCCATCGACACCAGAATCGCCAGGGCGGCCAGCGGCGTTAGCAGACCGGCGATCAGGGCGATACCGCCCGCCCACATTGAGAACGCCGAAAGAAAGCACAGCCAGCGCGGTGTTTTCAGGGCGGTTGCCCAGGTGGTGAGGTTGCGCAGCTTCGGCCAGCCGTGGCGGATGAAGGCGATGCCGGTGAACACCCGCAGCAGCGTCAGCACCGCTTCACTGAGGGGAGAGGGACCGATGGGTACCAGGATCTCCACGATGTCCACGGCCACGGCAGCTCACGTGCGTCGGTGCCTCAACGTAACCAAGGCGGCCTGCGCGGCTGCCGGGCTTCAGGGAGCGCTGACGCCAGCGGCTTCCACAAGCAGCAGCTCGTGGCCATCGGGATCGGCCAGCCGCAACGCCCGCCTGCTCCCGCCGGCCCCCGCTTCCAGCGCCATCAGGCCGGGCGGCAGCACCCGACCCCCGAACGCCGCCGCGCTGGCGGCGATGCGATCAAGGCCGCTGGCCGCCAGGCGGATCTGCCAGTGGGCCAGGTCCTGCGGCGCCTGATCCATCAGTCGCGGGCGCCCCTGGTTGGGGGGCAGATAGCCGAGGGTTTCAATGCCCATGCCTGCCGCGCAGCGCAGGGGCGTGATCTGCACCCGCACCTCGCTCAGCCCATCGAGCCGGTCCTGCTCCAGTCCGCAGTTTTCGCCGCTGGGCAGTGCCTTCAGGCCGAGCAGGTTGCTGTAGAAGGAACGGCTGCGGGCGGTGTCGGCGATGGCGATGGCGCTGTGATCGATGCCGAGCAGCTCATCGCCCGCGGCCGGCCGCGGGCGATGCCAGCGGGGATCCCCCTTGCCGTCGGGAAACTGCAGCAGCTCCAGGTTGTGGCCATCAGGATCACGGAACTTGAAGGCCCAGATGCCGGCGGCGGCGGTGTTCCACTCGGGCAGCCGCTGCGGCGCCGCTGATACTGCCGTGATTGCGCCAGCGGCCAGCAGGGGCTGCAGCCGGGCGTGGCTCGCCGCCAGATCCGCCGTGACCAGGCAGAGGTGCTGAAACCAGAGATCACAGCTGCGTGAATCCGGGGGCAGCGGCCGCCCCGGGCGCTGCCCCGGGCCAGGATCGAGCACTTCGATCAGATCCAGCCGCTCCTCGCCCAGCCCCAGCTGCACCCGTTGCAGCCGTCCCTGCGGCAGCCCGAACAGAGCGGCCTGGGGCCCGCCCTCCACCCGCTCCTCAGCCAGCCGGATGAAGCCAAGCGACGCGCAGAAGAAGGCGGCGCTGCGCTCGGCACTGGCACAGGTGATCGCCACCGCTTCGATGTGGGGGCCAGAGCTGACCAGGGGGGGCGTCATGAGCCAGTGCTGCCCACGGGGCCAGCAGGCTGTGCGGTGCTCCCCGGGCGCTGCAGCACGATGCTCAGCACGCCGCCGAGGGTGATCAGTGCGGTGCCGGCCCACACCGCCAGGGTGGGCGTCTCTGCGAACCAGATCCAGCCGATCAGGCCGGCGAACACCACGGACGAATACTGAAAGGCGCCGATCGCGCCGGGTTCGGCATAGGTGTAAGCCTTGATCAAGAGAAACTGAAAGCAGGCCAGGCATACGCCGGAGGCCAGCACCGTGAGCCATTGGCTGGTGTCCAGCCCGCTGAGCAGTGCACCGGCCTGTCCCTCCGGCCGCAGCGGACCAAGGATCGCCAGGGTGGAGCCGACGCTGCCGATGAGCAGGAAATAGATCATCTGGGTGAGCGGCGCCTCGGTGCGGTCGAGCCGCTTCACGGCCAGGAACTCCACGGCGCAGAGCAGGCCGGCAGCCAGGCCCAGCAGATCGCCGGGGCGGGTGAGCAGGGAGGCGTTGGGCTGCACCACGATCACCATGCCGGCAAAGCCGATGGCGAGGCAGCCCCACAGAGCTCTGGGCACCTGCTGGCCGAGCACCAGCAGACCCAGCAGCGGGATGAACAACGGCGTGGTGTTCAGCAGCACATTGGCGTTGACCAGATTCACCAGTCGCGCGGCGGTAATGAACAGAAAGAACCCCGCCAGCCCGGTGCAACTGCGCAGCAGGTGCAGGAGTGGCACGGATGTGCGCAGATCACGGCCACCGCGCCACAGCACCCAGGGCAGGATCAGTGCCAGGGCGATCACGAAGGTGAGCCAGGTGAACGGCACGGGCCCCATGCCACTGCCGAGCGCTTTGCCGAAGGCGCTCTGGGCGGTGTTCGCCAGAAAGGCCAGCACCAGCAGGGCGGCGCCCAGCAGCAGTGAACGCATTGAGCCGGAGGCCTCCTGCGGGGGTGTGGATGGAATCACATTCGCCACGGCGTTCAACCCTTCCCGTTGGGCCCATGCTTACCTTCAAAGCTGCCCCTGTCACCCATGGATTCCGTGACCAGCACCACCAATCCAGACGCCATCCGCACCCTGGCCAAGCTGCTTGAAGGCAAGGTGGCGATCGTGACCGGCGGCAACAGCGGCATCGGCAAAGCGATTGTGGAAGCCCTGGCGCACCGCGGCGCCAAGGTGGTGATCGACTACCGCTCCCATCCTGAGGCCACCGAAGAGATCGAGCGGGAGATCGGCGCGTTCGGTGGCAGCAGCTTCGGTGTGCAGGCTGATGTGTCCAAGCTGGATGATCTTCAGCGCTTGGTGGATGCTGCAGTGGCGAAATACGGGCGCATTGATGTGATGGTGAACAACGCCGGTATCGAAACGCGCACCTCCATTCTCACCACCACCCCCGACGACTACGACAAGGTGCTGGATGTGAACCTGCGTGGCGTTTTCTTCGCCACCCAGTACGCTGCCAAGCAGATGATTGCCCAGGGCGGCGGCGGCCGCATCATCAACATCTCCTCGGTTCACGAAGACTGGCCCATGCCCAACAACACGCCCTACTGCCTCGCCAAGGGCGGCGTGCGCATGCTCACCCGCACCGCCGCCCTCGAGCTGGCTCCCCACGGCATCACTCTGGTGAATGTGGGTCCGGGGGCCGTGGCCACTCCGATCAACGACGCCACGATGAAGGATCCGGAGCTGATGGCCAAGCTGGATGCCGCCATCCCGCTGGGCCGCATGGCCCAGCCGGAAGAGGTGGCCAAGGTGGTGGCTTTCCTCGCCAGCGACGACGCCAGCTACATCACCGCCACCACGATCTTTGCCGATGGCGGCATCATGCAGAGCAGCCCGGGTCTGTAGCGGCAGAGCCCTCCGGCACACCCTCCTCAAAGCGCGGTTCTCCCATGATCAGCAGGGAGCCGCGCTGCCGGGCGGCGATCGCCCACAGCCATTTGACCAGCAGGCTCACCCGGTTCTCGTTGGCGGGCATGAAGCCCAGGTGGGCCACGCCCCAGATCAGCCAGCCCAGCGGGCCGTCCACGCGCCAGCCGCGCAGGTCGGCTTCGGCGTGCAGGCGCCCCAGGATCGCCATCGAGCCGAAATCCACGAAGCGGAACGGCGCCTGCGGGCGGCCTTCCAGCCCGGCCCGCAGATCACGGGCCACCCAGCTGCCCATCTGCACCGCCACGCTGGCCAGCCCCGGCAGCGGGCTGGCGCCCGGGCTGGGGGCATAGGCGCAGAGGTCACCCACCACTCGGATCTCGGGATGGCCTGGCACGGAGAAATCCGCCTCCACCGGCACCCGGCCGCCCCGGTCGAGGGGCACGCCGGTGGCCTCAGCCAGCCGGGCACCCAGTGGGGACGCCTTCACCCCCGCCGTCCAGCACACCGTGGCCGCCTCCCGCACCTGCTCGCCAGCGGCGGTGCTGATCGTGACCCGCCCCGGCTGGATCGCCTTCACCCGGCCCCCCAGCAGCACCTCCACGCCGATGGATTCCAGGAAGCGCCTGGCGCCGGCGCCCAGATCGGGATGCATGCCCCGCAGCAGGCGATCGCCGGGATCCACCAACAGGATGCGGGTGTCTTCGGGATCGAGCTGGCGGAAATCCCTGGCCAGGGCGTGGCGCAGCAGCTCCGACACCGACCCCGCCAGCTCACAGCCGGTGGGTCCGCCCCCCACCACCACCACCGACTGCAGCAGGCGCCGCTTCTCCGCCTCGGGCGTCTGCTCCGCCTCCTCCATTGCCAGCAGCAGCCGCTCGCGGATCTCCAGGGCGTCTTCCAGCTGCTTCATCGGCGGGGCGATCGCCTGCCATTCGTCGTGGCCGAAGTAGGAGCTGCCGGAACCTGCCGCCAGGATCAGGTGGTCGTAGCTGAAGCGGCGCTCGTTGAACACCAGCTCCTTCGCCTCGGCATCGATTTCCTTCACCTCCCCCATCAGCACCTGCACGTTGCGCTGCCGCCCCACCAGCAGCCGCAGCGGCACGGTCACATCCCCCGGAGCCACCAGCCCGGTGGACACCTGATACAGCAGCGGTTGGAACAGGTTGTAGTTGCGCTTGTCGATCAGCGTCACGCGAACATCGGCGCCGGCCAGGGCTTTGCACGCCGACAGCCCAGCAAAACCCCCTCCCACGATCACCACATGGGGTCGCCCGCGCAGAGCTTCAGCCGGCGGCTCCAACTCCAGAAAGAAGCGCTCGCGTGGCATGGCGGTGGCAGGCCGGACGGTCGCAGCCTATTCAGGTCGCATCGGCGTGGATAGGCGCCCAGGACGTTGGTGCGAAGAACAGAGCAGGGCCGCGTGCTGACGTGCCGTCAAGCGCCCAGATAGCTGGCGCGCAGTTCGTCGTCTGCGAGCAAGGCAGCGGCAGAGCCGCGCAATTGCACTGTGCCAGCTTCGAGCACCACGCCACGGTCGGCGATCGCCAAGGCCGCTTGGGCGTTCTGCTCGACCAGAAGGATCGTGAGGCCCTGGCTGTGCAGAGTGTGGAGCACCGCCATCAGTTCCTCCACCAGCCTGGGGGCGAGTCCAAGGCTTGGCTCATCCAGCATCAGCAATTCCGGCCGTCCCATCAGGGAACGGGCGATCGCCAGCATCTGTTGCTCGCCCCCCGAGAGGCTGCCGGCCGGCTGGCGGCGCCGATCAGCAAGCCGCGGAAACAGGCTGTAGCACCAGTCGAGGTCGGATTGGATCGCCTTGGCATCACGCCGCAGGAAGGCCCCCAGTTCCAGATTGGTGGCCACGCTCTGGCGCGCCAGCACCCGGCGGCCTTCCGGACAATGGCCGATGCCAAGGCGCACCGTGGCTTCGGTGGACAACGAGGCGAGCGACTGACCCTTCCATTCCACCGATCCCGCGGCAGCATCCACCAATCGCGAGATGGTGCGCAGCGTGGTGCTTTTGCCGGCGCCGTTGGCACCGAGCAGCGCCACCAGCTCGCCGCTGTGGAGTTCGAGGTTCACATCGCCGAGGGCCTGGATCGCCCCGTAGCGCACCGTGAGCCCCCGAAGGGCCAGCAGCGGCGTGGGTCCGCCTGGCGGAACCCCGTTCATGTCTTGCTCCCCAGGTAGGCCTCGATCACCAGTGGATCGTTGCGTACCTCGGCGGGGGTCCCTTCAGCGATCCGCTGCCCGAAGTTGAGCACGGCAAGGCGGTCGCACAGGCGCATCATCAAGGGGACGTGGTGCTCGATCACGAGCACGGTGAGATCGAAGTGCTGGCGCAGCCGCTGAATCAGATCGGCGAGTGTGGCTTTTTCGGCCGGATTCATGCCGGCAGCCGGCTCATCGAGCAGCAGCAACCTGGGGCCGGTGGCCAGTGCACGGGCCATCTCCAGCCGGCGCCGCAGCCCATAGGCGAGGCTGTCGGCCGGCTGGTGCGCCAGGTGATCGAGCTCCAGCAGTTCCAGCAGCTCATGGGCTCGCTGACGCAGCTGGCCCTGCTGGCGGCGGAAAGCAGACCGGTTCAGCAGGGCGCCGAGCAGAGGTGCTCTGTCGGCGCTATGCAGTCCCACCAGCACGTTATCGAGGCAGCTGAGCGGTCCGAACAGGCGCAGGTTCTGAAAGGTGCGGGCGATGCCCAGCCGGTTCACCCGTTCCGGCGGCAAGCCGTCGATGGCGGCACCGTGCCAGAGGATGCGGCCCGCATCGGGGGGCGTCAGCCCGGAGATCAGGTTGAAAAGAGTGGTCTTGCCAGCTCCGTTCGGTCCGATCAGCCCGGTGATCGACCCGGCTTCCACCTGCAGCGACACGCGGTTCACGGCGATCAGCCCGCCAAAACTCCTGGTGACCGCCTCCAGTTCCAGCAGTGGTGTGCCGATCATGCCGAGGTGCTTTTTTTGGGCGTTGGCAGTGGCAGGGCGTGAACCAGGGCCGCCAACCGTTCTGGTGTGATCAGGCCCTGCGGCGCCAGGATCGGGCCCACCAGGATCACCAGACCGAACACGATCAGGCGCAGATCCCCCACCGGCCGAAGCAGTTCCGGCAGTGCGGTGAGAAAGAGGCCACCCAGCACCGGCCCGAGCCAGGTGCGTGAACCCCCGAACACCACGAAAGCGAGGGTGGTGATGCTGGCATCGAAGCTGCCTTGGCGGGCGTTCCAGGTGTTGAGGAAATGGGCGGCCACCACCCCGGTGAGAGCTGCGATCGCGGCGCTCAGCACAAAGGCGCTCAAGGCCACCTGAGCCGTGGGCACTCCCATGCAGCGGGCGGCCAGTTCGTCCTCCCGCATGGCGGCCATCGCCCGTCCCAGGCGCATCTGCTCCAGCCGGGCGCACAGCCAGCAGCAGAACGCCAGGAGAAGCGCCGTGCAGATCAGATAGCCCTGCGGGCCGTTGAACGGTTGTGGGATCGCGAAGATGCCCACCGCACCACCACTCCAGCCGGCGTTGAGGTTCACCACCCGCAGAATCTCCACGAGGGCGATCGTGGCGATCGCCAGATAGATGCCCCGCAGCTGGAGCACCGGCCGGCCGATCAGCAGCGCCAGCCCTGTGGCCAACCCTGTCGCCAGGACCATTTCCAGCAGCAGCGAGGGCAAGGGATAGAGCGCTCCGTTGCCGGCCAGTGCTGGCCAGCGCGTGGAAAGCAGTGCGGCCACATAGCCGCCGATGGCATAGAAGCCCGGGGTGGCGAGTGACAGTTGACCCGCACGCAGCGGCAGGTAGACCGAAAGGGCGAGCAGAGCGCCCAGCCCCATCTGCACCAGCAGGGAGAGGTCGCTCACACCTTGCTGATCAGGGTTTTGCCCAGCAACCCCTGGGGCCGAAGCAGCAGTACCGCGAACAGGAAGGCATAGGCAACCCCGTCTTTGTAGCCGGAGAAGTCGGCAGGCACGAGGGCCTCGGCCAGGCCAACCACCAGGCCCCCCAGCATCGCTCCGGGCACACTGCCCAGGCCGCCAAGCACCAGAACCCCGAGGGCCTTGATGCCGAAGCCGATCCCGAAGTACGGCCCGGAGATGCTCACGCTCAGCCCCACCAGCCCACCGGCCACGCCGGCGAGAAAGCCGCTCAGTGCAAAGGCGAGCTGGATCATGGCCCCGGCATTGATGCCCAGCAGCCTGGCGGTGTCTGGATCTTCCGAGACGGCCTGCAGAGCCTTGCCCATGCGACTGCCTTCCAGCCAGAGCGTCAGCGTGACGAGCACGATGGCAGCCACCGCCATCAGCAGCAGTTGCACGGAGCGCACCTGGGCTGCTCCGATCCGGATGGTGGCCGGCAGCTCTGCCAGGGTGGCGGCGGGGATCGAATAGCTTTCGGCGCCCATCAGCAACTGCACCACATTCACGATCACGACCCCAGCGCCCAGGCTGGAGATGAGATAGAGAAGCGGCTCGGCCCGCCGCTGGCGCAAGGGTGCAAAAGCGGTGGCTTCCACCAGCACGCCCATGCCGGCGGCGCCGACACCGGCAAGCAGCAGGGCCAGCCAGAAGGGCAGGGCAAAGGGCAGCTGGACGCCTGCGAGCAGGCCATTGGAGCCCACGCTGCCGCCGATCAGCAGATACGTGAAATAGGCCCCGAGCGTGAACAGGGCCCCTTGCGCGAAGTTGATCACCCCGAGCACCGAGAAGACCAGCGTGTACCCGAGGGCAAAGAGGGCATAGACGGCCCCACTGGCCAGGCCATTGAGCAGCACCTGCAGCAGGTGATCCACGGTGTCGCTCAATCGAGCAAGGCGAAGCGCCCGCTTTGCCCGCCTGGAATCATCTGCACCTGTGCAACGTAGAAGCGCTTCTGAACCACTTCGCCCTCTGGGGTGAAGGCGATCTCACCCAAGGGTGTGTCGTAGCGACCGGCCAGCAGTTCCTTCATCAGCTCCTGGCGCACCTCCGTCAGCGGCCGGCCGTTGATGGGCGAACGGCGGTTCAGCCCTGTGATCGCTTCGGCCACGACCTGATACGCGGTGAAAGCCTGGGCAGTGAGCTGGGGGGGAATGGCGCCACCAGAGGCCTCCTTGAAGAGCTTCACGAAGGCCGCGTTGGTGGCTGTGTCCAGCTCCGGGCTGTACGCCTGTGCGATGAGGATCCCGTCGCAATAGATCTGGCAGATCGGATAGATGTTCGGGGTGTTCATGCCGTTGCCCACCACGACGCGGCCTTTGTAGCCGAGCTCCCGCAGCTGGCGGATCAGGTTGCCGCCATCGACGGCCTGGGCCGAGATCACAATCAGATCAGGCTTCAACCGCAGCGCCGCAGTGATCTGGTTCTGAAAATCCTGGTCGTTCAACTGGGTGCGTTGCACGGTGACCGGTTTCAGCCCCTTTGCCACCAGGGCGTTCTGGAAGATCTCGGCTTCAGAGGTGCTGTAGGCGTCGTCCTGGGCGAAGAACACCGCTGTGCGCCGGATCGTTGGATCCTTCTTCAAGGCGGCTTCGATCGCCAACGGAGCAATCACAGCGCTGGAGGCTGAAACGCGGCTGATGAAGCTGCCGATCTGCGGAATGCCCTTGGCGGTGTTGGAAGGCGCGACGACAGGCACGCCGCGGCGCTGGGCGATCGGGGCGGCGGCAAAGGCTTGCTGGGAGAGGGTGGGACCGATCAGGGCCACCACACCGGCATCGATCAGGAGATTGAAGGCCTGACTGGCTGCCTGCTCATCACCACCTCCATCCTCGATGGTGAGCTGGATCGGCACACCCTTTCCCTTGAACCAGCGTTCGGCGAGCTTGAGGCCCAGCTGTTGGTCCTGCCCGTAGACGTTCGCGTTGCTGGTGAGAGCCAGCACCGCTCCCACCGGCACCCCCTTGTTGACATCGAGAGGCTTGTCGGAGGTGGTGGCCTCACAGCCAGCCACCCCCAAGGTGAGCCCGATCATCGCCAGCAGGAGGCGGCGGGAGGGGTAAAGGCGCCTATGCATGCCGATCAGGCGATGGCAGCGAAGGCGGCTCGGAAGGCTTCGAGGGTGGCGTCGATGTCCTCCTCGCTGTGGGCCAGCGAGGTGAAGCCGGCTTCAAAGGCGCTCGGCGCCAGGTAGACGCCGCGCTCAAGCATGGCGCGGTGCAGCTTGCCGAAGCGCACGGTGTCGGAGGCTTTGGCGTCTTCGAAGTTGCGCACCGGCCCGTCGCAGAGGAAGAAGCCGAACATGGCGCTGATGCTGCCGCCGCAGATCGGCAGGCCCGCATCCCTGCCGGCCGCCAGGATGCCGGCGATCAGCCGCGAGGTGGTGGCCTCAAGTTTCTCGTAAGTGCCTGGCTGGCGCAGCAGTTCGAGGGTGTGGATGCCGGCGGTCATCGCCAGCGGGTTGCCGCTCAACGTGCCCGCTTGATACATCGGCCCGGCCGGCGCCACCATGGCCATGATGTCGGCGCGGCCGCCGTAGGCGCCCACCGGCAGTCCGCCACCGATCACCTTGCCCATCGTGGTGAGATCGGGGGTGATGCCGAAACGGGCCTGGGCACCGCCATAGCTGATGCGGAAGCCGGTCATCACTTCATCGAAGGTGAGCAGAGCCCCGTTTTCGGTGGTGATCTCGCGCAGACCCTCCAGGAAACCGGGTTCGGGGGGCAGGAAGCCGGCATTGCCCACCACCGGCTCAAGGATCACCCCGGCGATTTCACCAGGGTTCTCAGCGAAGAGCCGCTTGACCGCTTCCAGGTCGTTGTAGGGGGCGGTGAGCGTGTTGGCGGTGGTGCTGCGCGGTACGCCGGGGGAATCGGGCAGGCCGAGCGTGGCCACGCCCGAGCCCGCCTTCACCAGGAACATGTCGGCGTGGCCGTGGTAGCAGCCCTCGAACTTGATCAGCTTCTCGCGGCCGGTGAAGGCCCGCATCAGCCGCAGCACCGACATGCAGGCTTCGGTGCCGGAGTTCACGAACCGCACCATCTCCACGGAAGGGACGGCATCGACCACCATCTGGGCCAGCTGGTTCTCCAGGGCACAGGGGGCGCCGAAGCTGGTTCCTTTGCCCAGGGCGTTGCGCAGCGCGCCGATCACCTTGGGGTGGGCATGGCCGCAGATCGCCGGCCCCCAGGAGCCGATGTAATCGATGTAGCGGTTGCCGTCCACGTCCCAGGCGTAGGCCCCCTGGACCCGATCGAAGACGATCGGTTGGCCGCCGACGGAACGAAAGGCCCGCACCGGAGAGCTCACCCCTCCGGGCATGAGCTTCTGGGCAGCGGCGAAGAGTTCCTGGGAACGGCTGGTGTTCAGGGCAGGAACTGACACAGGGGCCGAGGTCAAGGCGCGATCCGCAGACGGTTGAGAACGGCGCGACAGCGCAATGCCGCTCGGCCGATCTCCATCCTGACTCAAGATGTGTCAGTGCGGTGGTTGCCGCCTCTGCTCGGTAAGGTCTTGTTGGCCGAGGGCCATGAGCCTGGTGTCACAGGCCCATCCCTGCTGGCCTGCCGGCCGCTCTGCCCGCCCAGCGTCCCCACCTCCAGGCCGTCATCCAGGCCGAAACCCCGTGAGCCTGCCCTGGTCCACCATCGAACGTCAGCTGCGCCGTCTGCTCCCGGCGCGTGCCGTGGTGGCCCGGCGCCAGGAACTGCTCACCTACGACAGCGACGGTCTCACCCTGCATCGCCATGAGCCGCCGCTGGCGGTGTTGCCGGAAACCACCGAGCAAGTGGCGGCGATCCTGCGCTGCTGCCATGCGCTGGGGGTGCCGTTCGTTGCCCGTGGCAGCGGCACGGGGCTGTCAGGCGGCGCCGTGGCGGAGCAGGAGGCCCTGCTGGTGGTCACCAGCCGCATGCGTTCGGTGCTGGCGATCGACCTCGACAACCAGCGCATCACCGTGCAGCCCGGTGTGATCAACAGCTGGGTCACCCGCGCGGTGGCGGGCGACGGCTTCTACTACGCCCCCGACCCGTCCAGCCAGGTGGTGTGCAGCATCGGCGGCAATGTGGCCGAGAACGCCGGTGGCGTCCATTGCCTCAAGTACGGCGTCACCAGCAATCACGTGCTGGAGCTTGAAGTGGTGCTCCCCGACGGCACGCTCACCCGGCTGGGGGGGCCGCTGGCAGAGCTGCACGGTCTGGATCTGCGCGGCGTGTTCATCGGCAGCGAAGGCACCCTGGGCATCGCCACGGCGATCACCCTGCGCCTGTTGCCCCAGACCCCCAACGTGCAGGTGCTGCTGGCCGATTTCGTCACGATGGAGGCAGCCGGTGAAGCAGTGCGCCGGGTCACGGCCGCCGGGGTTCTGCCGGCGGGGATGGAGATCATGGACAACTTCACGATCAACGCCGTCGACGACCTCTTCGGGGTGGAGGAGTATCCGCGCGATGCAGCGGCGGTGCTGCTGATCGAGCTCGACGGCCAGGCGCGGGAAGTGGCAGCCGCGGTGGCTCTGGCCAGCGACCTGTGCAGTGAGGCCGGGGCCCGCTCCATCCGCCAGGCGGAGCAGGAAGCCGACCGGGCCCAGCTGTGGAAGGGCCGCAAATCGGCATTCGCGGCGGTGGGGCGCATCACCCCCACCTATTACGTGCAGGACGGGGTGGTGCCGCGCAGTGCCCTGCCTTCGGTGCTGGCGGCGATCGAGCAGTTGAGCCGCCACTACGGCTTGCCCGTGGCCAATGTGTTCCACGCCGGCGACGGCAACCTGCACCCGCTGATCCTTTACACCGCAGGCGAGCCCGGCGTACAGGAGAAGGTGCAGGCCCTCGGCGCCGAGATCCTGCGGCTCTGCATTGAGGCGGGTGGCAGCATCACCGGGGAGCACGGTGTGGGCGCCGACAAGCGCTGCTATCTCGATTGGATGTTCTCCCACGACGACCTCGACACCATGCAGCTGGTGCGTCGCGCCTTCGACCCGCTGGGGCGGGCCAATCCCGGCAAGATCTTTCCCACGCCCCGCAGTTGCGGCGAGTCGTCCCGGCGGGTGGCGGTGCTGCGCGAAACGCCTGCCCACAACGGCGCTGCGGCCACACTGCCGCCACCGGAGCCAAAGTCCGCCCCCCGGCTGGCCGACGGCCAGCCGGGCTTGCTGGAACGCGAGGCCGTCGAGCTGTTCTGAGCTCAGCTGTTCTGAAATGCTCTGATTGTTCTGAACCCGGCTGTCCCGGCTGGAGCTCCTTCCCGCGCGTTCAGGCGCCCTTGCCAAGCTCCTGCTCGATCGCTGCCACCTGCAGGCGTGTGGTGATCACCGCATCGGGGTTGAGGCTGATCGAATCGATTCCCTCCTCCACCAGGAAGCGGGCGAAGTCGGGGTAGTCGCTGGGAGCCTGGCCACAGATGCCGATGCGGCTGCCACAGCGGTGAGCCGTGCGGATCGCCAGGCGGATCATCTCCTTGACGATCGCGTGCCGCTCATCGAACAGATCCGCCACCAGCGCGGAATCCCTGTCCAGCCCAAGGGTGAGCTGGGTGAGGTCGTTGGAGCCGATCGAGAAGCCATCGAAGTGCCCGGCGAAGGCTTCGGCGCCGATCACGTTGCTGGGCAGTTCGCACATCACATACACCTGCAGGCCGTGGCGGCCCCGCACCAGCCCATGCCGGGCCATTTCGGCAAGCACCCGCTCGCCTTCCTCCGGTGTGCGGCAGAACGGCACCATCGGGATCACGTTCGTGAGCCCCATCGCCTCCCGCACCGCCTTGAGCGCCTGGCATTCCAGACCGAACGCCTCCCGGAACGCTTCGGCGGTGTAGCGGGAAGCGCCCCGCCAGCCCAGCATCGGGTTCTCCTCGTGGGGCTCGAAGCCGCTTCCCCCGAGCAGACGGGCATATTCGTTGCTCTTGAAATCCGAAAACCGCAGGATCACCGGTCGTGGATGGAAGGCGGCGGCGATGCGCGCCATGCCCTGGGTGAGCAGGTCCACGTAGTAATCGGCGGGGTGGGCATACCCCTTGGTGCGCTGCGCGATCGCCTCGCGTTCACCGGCATCGGCCACCAGCTCCGGCTTCAACAGCGCCATCGGATGCACCTGAATGTGGTTGGCGATGATGAACTCCAGCCGGGCCAATCCCACCCCGTCCACAGGCAGAGCCGCCTGCTGGAACGCCTGCTCTGGATTGCCCACATTCACCAGGAGGCGGGTGCGGGTAGGAGGCAGCTCGGAGAGTTCCTGTTCCTCCACATGAAAGGGCAACGCGCCGCGATAGACCCGGCCCGCATCTCCTTCGCAGCAGCTGGCGGTGATCAGATCGCCATCGGCGATGCGGCTGGTGGCCGTGCCACAGCCCACGATCGCGGTGATCCCCATCTCGCGGGCAATGATCGCTGCATGGCAGGTGCGGCCGCCCTGATTGGTGATCACACCGCTGGCTTTGCGCAGGATCGGCTCCCAGTCGGGGTCGGTGCGCTCTGTCACCAGCAGATCCCCCTGCTCGAAGCGGTTGATGGCATCGGCGCTGGCCAGCACCCGGGCCACACCGCTGCTCACCGAGGCTCCGATCGCCCGCCCCTCCACGATCAGTTCGGCCTGATGGGGATCCAGTTGCCAGCGTCGCAGCAGGGTGCCCGAACGCCGCGACTGCACCGTTTCCGGCCGGGCCTGCAGGATGAACAACCTGCCGCTGAGGCCATCCTTGGCCCACTCGATGTCCATCGCGGTGGGAACACCGTGCAGGGCGCTGTAGTGCGCCTCGATCACGCAGGCCCAGCGGGCCAGGGTGAGCACATCAGCGTCGTCGATGGCGAAGCGTTCACGCTCTTCCGCCGGCACCGGCACGTTGCGGGTGTCCGTCTCGGCGTACACCATGCGCAGCTTCTTGCTGCCGAGCCGTCTGCTCAGGATCGGCGCGTGCCCCTGCAGCAGGGTCGGCTTGAAGATCAGGTATTCATCGGGGTTCACTGCCCCCTGCACCACGTTCTCACCAAGGCCATAGGCGGCGGTGAGCAGCACCGCCTCACGGAAGCCACTCTCGGTATCAATGGTGAACATCACCCCTGAGGCCGCCAGATCGGAGCGCACCATCGTCTGCACGCCGATCGACAGAGCCACCGCGTCGTGGGCGAAGCCGTTGATCTGCCGGTAGGAGATGGCCCGATCCGTGAACAGCGAGGCGTAGCAACGGCGGCAGGCCGCCAGCAGGGCGTCGATGCCCTGCACATTCAGAAAACTCTCCTGCTGCCCGGCGAAGCTGGCTTCCGGCAGATCTTCAGCGGTGGCACTTGAGCGCACGGCCACCGAAACTGGAACCGGCAACGAGCTGTCAGTACCGCCCGTGCCGCCCGTGCCGGTGCTGCGCGCGCCGCTGGCGCTGCTGTCACGATCACCGGCACTATCCTCATTCAGCTGCTGGTAGTGCTGACGGATCGCTTCCTCCAGCGGCGGCGGCAGGCTGGCGTTCAGCACGAGTTGTCGCGCGGCGGCGCCACTCGCCTGCAGGGCCGCCAGATCGCTGGCATCGAGGCCATCGAACAGGTCGGCAAGCCGGGCCTCCAGTCCGTTGTGGGCGAGCAGCAGGCGGTAGGCCGCCGCCGTGGTGGCAAACCCGCCGGGCACCGCCACCCCTCGGGGCCCCAGCTGGCGGATCATCTCCCCCAGGGAGGCGTTCTTGCCTCCCACCTGGGCGATGGCGTCAAGGCCGACGGACGCGAGCGGCACCACCAGGAGATCGGGGCTGGCCATCGCAGGTGCCTGACCCATCACGATCTCCGCTCATCCTTTGAGCCTAGGAAGGGGGGGTGTTCCCAGCTGCAGGCAGGGGAGTCAGTCGCAGTTCGGCACTCGGTGCGCTGCCCTCGCCCAGATCCAGTTGGCTGGCGGCGCCCTTGAGCGCCGTGCGACCGCCCTGCCGCCGGCTTTCGATCGCAGCGCAGAGGGCCCGGGGTTGTGCCTTGGGGTCGAGCCAGGCCATGTCCCACGGCGCGGTGTCACCTGGGCGACGGGCGGTCACGGCCGCCAGCTGGCCGGTGTCGTACCCGGTGGCTTCCACCAGGCTGGGCACATAGTTGTAACGGCGCTGAAAGTTGGCGGCGAAGCGGTTCCAGCCGGGCCCGCGGCTGAGCGGATCCACGCCGAGCTGGGCGTTGGCCAGCGGTTCCGTGGCCGGAAACGGCCACACCAGGGTGAGATCCGCAGGCCAGCGCGCTTCTCGCACCGCCTTGGCCAGCGGGCTGGTCGGTGCTGTCATCACCACCAGGGCCTCGGGGCGGTAGTAGTCCACGTCGTCCACCAGGCGGGTGATGGTGCGGGCATCGGGATCGGCGATCTCCTGGCTTCCCTCCTGATAACCCACCACCCGGCCGCCGTCGCCGCTGAGCGAGGCCACGAAGCGATTGGCCAGGGCGATCTGCTCACTGCTGCCGTCGTGGATCACCATCACGCGTGAGCGTTTCTCCTCGATCAGCCCTTTGGCGAGGCGATCGGCCTCCAGGCTGCGCGCCGGCAGCACCGGCCAGAGCCGGTCGGCGCCGGCAAGGCTGGGCAGGCCGTTGAGGGAGCTGCCCCGCTGCAGCGGCAGCAGCACGGTGAGGCCCAGCTCCTGCGCCAGCAACCCATACGACACGAGGGACACCGCCGGCGGCGCGATCAGCAAGCCGGGCAGCGGCCGCACCATGAGCGCCGCGCGCGGGTCCTGCTCCGGCGGCAGCCAGCCGAGTTGGAGCGTGGGCGGCTTCACCCCGCAGACGCGTGCCTCTTCCATGGCCAGCGCGTAGCCGCGGCGCAGGCCGTCACCCACCCCTGCCAGCAGCCCTTCAGGTGTGAGCAGCATCAGCACATCGCTGCGGATCGGTGCGCTGGCAGCGAGGCCCTGCAGCCCGAGCAGGGCGGCCACCACACCGGCACCCATCCAGAAGAGGTGGCGGCGAGGAGGTGGTTCAGCACCGGAGCCGGACGCGGACTTCCCCGGGGACATGCGGGTTTCCATTCAGCCGGTGAACACTAGGAGGGTTGTGCTCCACCGCCATCCTTGGTTGCGGTGCCGCCAAGGTTGCCCGCGCTTCCCCCCTACTTGTTCGTGCTGCCCCCAAGGTTGCCCAGGCTGCGGCCGGGCCGCACTGGTGGTGTTGTTTCCTCTGGTTCGTCGAGGCTTGAGCCTTCCTTCTGGCTTTCCGGAAGCAGCTGGGTGAACAGCCCCGCAGCCACAAGCACTCCACCCAGGGTGAAGGCCAGGGGGCGGTTGGCGGCGGCTGCCCCCTCCATCCAGGTGCCTGCGGCGAGAAAGGCGCCGCCCAGCAGCAGGCTGGGCACCAGCACGATCCCTTTGGCGGTGCGGTTGATGCTCATGACACCGCCGAGGCGGCTGCCGACGGGCAGCCCTGTGGCGCGGCTGTCGCGTCGAGCGGGGTGGCCAGACCGGCCTGTTGCAGCCCTGTGCCCAGGTCGATGCCGCTGGAGAGCACGGTGACCCGCGCCAGCAGGGTGCCATCGGCGGTGCCCAGCGGGCGCAGATTCACGCGCGTGCGCCGCGGCAGGGCTTCCCGCAGCCAGGAGGTGGCGGCCGCACCATCGGCAGGGTCCACCTGTACGCATCCCAACCGCACCGGGTAGCTGCGGTTCTGGTCGCCCACCTGCAACAACGTGGCGCCACGCACCTGGAGCACTTCGGCCGCCTCAGCGGCAGCGGGGCTGAGGGTGACCATGAGCAGCGCGGCCAGCAAGCAAGGAAAAAAAATCCACAGCAGACACTGCAGGAGATCGTGCAGAAGGCCGGAGTGCCCGTGAGGTCTCTGTCTCAGCTTCTTCTGCGACCGGACGGGGATATAGGGCCCGAGTGCGCTGGCGATGCTCAGGGGGGCTAGGGCGCTGTGGCCTCCCGTCAGGACGGCAGGGGAGGTCAGAGCTTTGCCCCGCAGCTGGGGCAGAACAGATGGGCGCTCTCGGTGGTGGCACCGCAGGAGCCGCAGTCGCGGGTGGTGTCGATCGCCAGCTCCGGATGGCTGGGCAGGCCCACCATCTGGGCGTTGCTGGCACCGGGGGGAACCATCGGGTAGCAGTTCTCGTTGCGCCGTACCTGCACGTTCACCACGGCCGGGCCTGGATGGGCCAGGGCCTCCTGCAGATCCTGATACAGACGGTTGCGGTCGGTGATGTCGACGCCGCGCACCCCGAAGGCTTCAGCCAGGGCGGAGAAGTTCGGCATGCCGCCGGTCATCTCGGAGGCGGAGTAGCGCTCGCCGTAGAAGCTTTCCTGCCACTGGCGCACCATGCCCTGCCAGCCGTTGTTGACGATCACGACCTTCACCGGGAGCCCGTACTGGGAGAGGGTGCCGAGTTCCTGGATGTTCATCAGGATGCTGGCGTCGCCGGCGACGCACACCACCTGATCCCCGGGGAAGGCCACCTGCACGCCCATGGCTGCAGGCAGTCCGTAGCCCATGGTGCCGAGTCCGCTGCTGCTGATCCAGTGGCGCGGAGGGGTGTTCATGAACTGGGCTGCCCACATCTGATGCTGGCCCACATCGGTGGTGACGAACGCCTCGGGAGCGAGCTGCTGCAGGGCCAGCATCACTTCCTGCGGGGCGATCTCCCCCACCGGTTCAGGGATCACGAGCGGATAGTGGAGCTTCCAGCTGCGGATGCGCTCCAGCCAGGCCTCGGTGCGGTTGGTGGGCGGCTCGTCGCTGGAGGCTGCCAGCAGGGCATCAAGTGCCAGGCCCACATCCGCCACGATCGGCACCTCCGGCACCCGGTTCTTGCCCACTTCGGCTGCATCGATGTCGATGTGGATGACCTGGGCCCGAGGAGCAAAGCTGTCCAGCCGGCCGGTGACCCGGTCGTCGAAGCGGGCGCCGGCGGCGATCAGCAGATCGCACTCGGTGACGGCGAAATTGGCATAGGCGGTGCCGTGCATGCCGAGCATTCCCACCGCCAGTGGATTGCGCTCATCGAAGGCGCCCTTGCCCATCAATGTGGTGGTGACAGGCAGGGAGAAGCGCTCGGCCAACCGGCGCAGGGCCCCGTGCGCGCCTGCGCTGACGGCACCGCCACCCACATACAGCAGCGGACGGCGTGCCTTGCGGATCAGCTCCAGCGCCTGCTGAATGCGCGCAGGGTCGGGGGCCACCGGCAGGGCGTAGCCGGCCGGAACCGAACTGCCCGGATCCACCGGCATGTAATCGAATTCCTCGAGGCCCACATCCTTGGGCACATCGATCAGCACCGGGCCCGGCCGCCCGGTGGCCGCGATCAGGAAGGCTTCCGCCACGATGCGGCCGATATCGGCGGGATCGCGCACCACCCAGGAGTGCTTAACGATCGGCAGGGTGATGCCGAAGATGTCGGTTTCCTGGAAGGCATCGGTGCCGATCGAAGCCCGGCCCACCTGCCCGGTGATCACCACCATCGGCACCGAATCCATCTGGGCGGTGGCGATGCCGGTGACCAGATTGGTGGCGCCCGGCCCGGAGGTGCCGAAGCACACGCCCACCCGGCCGGTGGCACGGGCGTAGGCGTCAGCGGCGTGGGTGCCGCCCTGCTCGTGACGGACCAGGATGTGCTTCAGCCAGCCGTGGCTTTCGGCCTGGTGAAGGGCGTCGTAGATGGGCAGGATCGCCCCGCCCGGGTAGCCGAAGATGTGCTCAACACCATGGCGATGCAGGGCATCCATCAGGGCGTGAGCGCCGGTGACCCTCCCCGGCACGGCCGGCATCGGCCGCAGGGGGGAAGCGGACACAACCGCTGTGGGGACGGTCGTCAGGGTCACGGTTGTCGCTGCAGACATCACGATGGCCTCACATTAAGAGGTGCTCAACGGCGGTGAGGTGAACTGTTTCGATTCCAATCAGCGGCCAGGGGCTCCGCCGCCGACACTGCGACGGCTGCGCACCATCGCCTGCAGGATCCGCGCCGGATCGAGCCATTGGCCCCGGTAACGGATTCCCCAGTGAAGATGGGGCCCGGTTGTGCGTCCGGTCATGCCGATGTGGCCGATCAGCTGGCCGCGCGCGACCCGTTGCCCGGCGGCCAGCAGCACCCGCCCGCTCTGATAGCGACCGCCGCTCACCTGCCCGCCGAGATGGCAATAGATGTGGTCGTAGTCGCCGGAGCGGATCACCAGGCCGATGCCGCAGCGGCCATCGTTGATCACATCACTCACCACGCCTCCCCACCAGCTGCGGATCGGTGAGCCCAGCGGAGCGGCAATGTCGAGGCCGGAATGCTGCTCGCGGCCACCGCCGGGCCCGATGCGAAAGCCGAAGTGGCTGGTGTACCCAGCGAAGTTCACCACCGGAAACACGCCCAGGCGCCAGCGTTCATTCGCCGCCTGAACCGGCGGAATCGTGGCCGGGCCGATCAGCAGGGCCAGGCCAAGGGCCGCCAGCCGGCGATTAGAGCAGCCCGATGGCATGCAGAGGGCCCTTGCCGCTCAGCAATTCCAGCAGGAAGGCGGAGAAGCCAAGCATGGCCAGCCGCCCGTTCCACACCTCCGAGCTGTTGTTCCAGCCCCACACCCACTTCTCCTGGGGGTAGAGCTTCACCGTGGTGGGCAGGCTGGCCGCCTGGTCGAGGTTCACCTCCGGCCCGGCCAGGGCCAGCTGCACCAGGTCGGCCAGTCCACGGATGAAGGTGGGGTAGGTGTCGAGCGCCGGCACGCGCCGGAAGGTGGTGATGCCGGCTTCGGTGGCGATCTCCCGGTATTCGATGTCGATTTCCTCGAGCGTCTCGATGTGTTCGCTCACGAAGCTGATCGGCACGACCACCAGCTCTTTGACCCCCTGTTCTCCCAGCTCCACCAGCGCTTGATCGGTGTAGGGCTGCAGCCACTCCACCGGCCCCACCCGGCTCTGATAGGCGAGGGTGAAGGGGTTGCTGTGGCCGAGCTGACGGGCCAGTTCGGCCATGATCAGGTCGGTGCAGGCCTCGATGTGCTGCTGGTAGGGGTCGCCGGCCTCCTCCACATAGCTCTTGGGCACGCCGTGGGCGCTGAAGAAGATGCGGGCGGTGGTGGGGTCGTTGCACTCCTGCACCTCCCGGGCGATCAACTCGGCCATCGCCTGCACATAACCGGGATGGTCGTACCAGCTGCGGATGCATCGGATCGGCAGGCGGCTGAAAGCGGGATCGGCCTGGCGCAGCCGCTGCAGCTCGCGGAAGCTTGAACCGCTGGTGCTGATCGAGAAGTGGGGGTAAAGCGGCAGCACCACCACCTCATCCACCGCATCGGCCTTGATGTCGGCGACAGCGGATTCGGTGAACGGGTGCCAGTAGCGCATGGCCACGTAGGTGGTGGCCTGCACCTGGCGCTGGCGCAACTCGCTCTGCAGCTCCCGTGCCTGCTGGTCGGTGATGCGGCGCAAGGGGGAGCCGCCGCCGATCGAGCGGTAAGCCTCCTGCGACTTACTGCTGCGCAGGGTGCTGATCAACCAGGCCAGCGGCTTCTGCAGGGCCGGAATCGGCAGCCGGATGATCTCCGGGTCGGAAAACAGGTTGTAGAGAAAAGGCCCGACATCCTCGATCCGCTCGGGACCGCCGAGGTTCAGCAGCAATACGCCGACCCTGGCCATGCCAGATCATTCCGTCAAGTCAGCCGAGCGTAACGCTGCCCCCCCGAGGCTGCTCACCGCCGGCTGGCGTGGCCACGGCCGTGCCGATACCGTCGGCACCTGCCTGAGCAACGGCAACGGGGGTGAGCGAACAAGCGGTGAGCGCTGAAGCGGCCGGCGCACCGGGCCTGGCGGGGCTCGACGCTGAACTCCAGAGCGGCAACGCCCAGCTGGCCGCCGCCGGTGTCGCCCTGCGTCTGGAGCGACGCGGCCAGCGCCTCGGCCTGCGCGGCCCGCTGCCCTGCCGGCGGGGCAGCGGGCGTTTCCGTGTGCAACGGCTCAGCCTGGGGCTGCCCGCCGATGCGGAGGGACTGCGCCAGGCCCGCCGTGAACTGCGCCGCGTGCAGCAGGAGCTCCAGCAGCAGCGCTTCACCTGGCCCACTGCGCCGGCAGCGGGGCGGCCCGCCACCAACCCCTCTGCCGGCGGCATCGGTGTAACCCGTGCGGCGGCCACCGCGCTCGATGCCGCGCTGGTGCGTTTCGAGCGCCAGTTCTTCGAGGACCCTCGCCGTCGCCGCAACCCGGCCGGCACCCGCACCACCTGGACGGCGGCCTATCTGCCCTATGTGCGGCGCCTGGCCGCCCGCGCCGCCGGGGCCCGGCTCGACGGGGAGCTGCTGCTGCAGGTGCTGGAGAGCTACCCCGCCGCCAGCCGCAGCCGCCAGCAGTGCGGCACTGCCCTGGCGGCCCTGGCCGAGGTGGTGGCGATCGACCTGCCCGCCGACTGGAGCGCAAGGGCCGGCGGCTACGGCCTGCACCGGGCCCAGTTCCGCCAGCTACCGCGTGATGCTCTGGTGGAGCAGCTGGTGGAGCGGATCCCCAATCCCGGCTGGCGGCTCGCCTATGGCCTGATGGCCACCTACGGCCTGCGCAACCACGAGGTGTTCTTCTCCGATCTGAGCGCCCTGCTGCCCGGCGGTGATCGGGTGATCCGGGTGCTTCCCACCAGCAAAACCGGTGAGCACCAGGTGTGGCCGTTCCAGCCCGACTGGGTGGAGCGCTTCGAGCTGCCACGCCTCGCTCTGGAGACGGGGGCCCTGCCACCGGTCTGCACCGATTTGCGCACCACCACCCTGCAGCAGGTGGGGCGGCGGGTGGCGGAGCAGTTCCGCCGTTACGAGTTGCCGATCACCCCCTACGACCTGCGCCATGCCTGGGCCGTGCGCACGATCCACATCGGCCTGCCCGACACGGTGGCGGCACGGATGATGGGGCACTCGGTGTCAATCCATACGCGCACTTATCACCACTGGATCACGCGCCGCGATCAGCAGCAGGCCGTGGACGCCGCCCTCTCCCGCCACCGTGCCGGCTGAGTCGGTCAGGATGCGGCCCTGTCCTGCTCACGGCAGGGGGTGCCGCTGCTACGCCGCTGCAACCCCCTGGCCTCTGCCCCCTGGCCTGACCCAATGACCCGCTCCAGCACCGATTCGACGGCCAGCTCCGCTCCCACTACCCCGACTCCTATGTCCCTTGCTGCCACTGACCTGGCTGTTACCGCCCCAGTTCCCGATGCCAGCGCGCTGGATCAGGAGGCGGCCCGCCTGGGTCCCGGAGGGGCTCTGGCGCCGGAGGCCGATGGGGAGGCCTACCGCCGCCGCATGCAGCGGCGTCAGGAGGTGCAGCGCCAGCGGGTGGGGGAGCGCAACCTGGAGAAGGGTCTGGTGCTGGTGTTCACCGGCGACGGCAAGGGCAAGACCACCGCAGCGCTGGGATTGGTGCTGCGCACCCTGGGGCACGGCGAGCAGGTGGCTGTGGTGCAGTTCATCAAGGGGGGTTGGCAGCCGGGTGAAGCCCGCGCCCTGGAGCTGTTCGGTGAGGCGCTGCACTGGCGCGCCCTGGGAGAGGGATTCACCTGGGAGACCCAGGACCGGGAGCGTGACCGCGCGCTGGTGCAGCAGGCCTGGCAGACATCGCTCACCTACCTCGAAGACGCCGGCCGCAAGCTCGTGGTTCTTGATGAGGTGAACGTAGCCATCAAGTTGGGCTATCTCGCTGTTGAGCAGGTACTCGATGGGCTGAGCCGAAGGCCACCGCTCACCCATGTGGCGCTCACCGGGCGTGGGGCGCCGCCGGCGCTGCTCGAACGGGCGGATCTGGTGACGGAAATGCGCCTGGTGCGCCACCCCTTCCGTGAGCAGGGTGTGAAAGCGCAGGCCGGCATCGAGTTCTAGCGACCGCCATGCTTGCTACTGTTCGGCCGTCCGCAGCGGCTGAGCGCTCATAACGATGGCATTCAAGCGCGTCCTGCTCAAACTCAGCGGGGAAGCGCTGATGGGGGAGCTGGGCTATGGCATAGATCCGGCCATTGTCCAGTCGATCGCCACGGATGTGGCGGCTGTGGTGGCTTCCGGCACCGAACTGGCGATCGTGGTGGGTGGCGGCAACATCTTCCGGGGCCTCAAGGGTTCCTCGGCAGGCATGGACCGTGCCACCGCCGATTACGTGGGCATGCTGGCCACGGTGATGAACGCCATCACCCTTCAGGACGCCCTTGAGCGCGCCGGTGTTCCCACTCGCGTGCAGACGGCGATCGGCATGCAGGAAGTGGCCGAGCCTTATATCCGGCGCCGGGCGATCCGCCACCTGGAGAAAGGGCGGGTGGTGGTGTTCGGCGCCGGCTGCGGCAACCCCTTCTTCACCACCGACACCACCGCCGCTCTGCGGGCGGCCGAGATCAACGCGGACGTGGTGTTCAAGGCCACCAAGGTGGATGGGGTCTACGACAAGGATCCCGCCCGCTACCCGGATGCCGTTCGGTACGAGAGCCTCACCTTCCAGGATGTGCTGAGCGGCGAACTGGCCGTCATGGACAGCACCGCCATCGCCCTGTGCAAGGACAACGCCATCCCGATCGTGGTGTTCGATCTCTTCGGTGCCGGCAACATCGGTCGCGCCGTGGCGGGTGAGCCGATCGGCACCCGCATCACCCCGGCCCGCTGAGCCCTTCCCCTCACCCCACTCCTTCATGGAACTCGAAGCCAGCATGCGCAAGTCGGTGGAAGCCACCCAGCGCACCTTCAATACGATTCGCACCGGCCGGGCCAACCCCTCCCTGCTCGACAAGCTGAGCGTGGAGTACTACGGCGCAGATACCCCCCTGCGTTCCCTCGCCACCATCTCCACGCCCGACTCTCAGACGATCCAGATCCAGCCCTTCGATTCCGGTTCGATGGGCTTGATCGAGAAGGCGATCTCCATGAGTGATCTGGGCCTCACCCCCAACAATGACGGCAAGGTGATCCGCATCAATATCCCGCCGCTCACCGAAGAGCGCCGCAAGGATTTCTGCAAGCTGGCCTCCCGCTACGCCGAGGAAGGCAAGGTGGCCCTGCGCAATCTGCGCCGTGACGCCATCGAGAAGCTCAAGAAGCAGGAGAAGGACGGCGAGCTTTCCGAGGATCAGAGCCGCGATCAGCAGGACAACGTGCAGAAGCTCACCGACCGCTTCATTGCCGAGCTTGAGAAGCACCTGGCGGAGAAGGAAGCCGACATCCTTCGGGTTTGAGTCCGCTGGATGCCGATGTGATCGTCGTCGGCAGCGGAGCTGCCGGAGCGGCGAGCGCTTTCCAGCTGGCGGCTAAGGGCTGGCGCGTGAAGCTGCTGGAGGCGGCGGAGATGCCGCGCGCCAAGCCCTGCGGTGGCGGCATGGCAGCCTCGGTGCAGCGCTGGTTCCCCTTCGATCTCGGGCCGGCCGTGGATCGGGTGATCACACAGGTGCGGTTCACCTGGTGCCTGGAGGATCCTGTGCTGGCGGAGCTGCCGGGGGCATCGCCGTTCTGGATCGTGCGCCGCTCCGTGCTCGACGCCTTCCTGGCCCGTCAGGCAGTGGCGGCTGGCGCCGACCTGATGGCCGGCACTGCCGTCAGCGCCATCGTGCGGCAGGGGGAGCACTGGCAGGTGCAGCTGGAGCGGGGCGGCGCCCTGCAGGCCAGGGCCGTGGTGATCGCCGATGGCGCCTGTTCGCGCCTCGCCGCTCCTCTGGGGCTGGGGTCACCGCGCCCCCGCTACGCCGCGGCCCTGTCGGTGGAGCTGGAGGGCGCCGCGCTGGAGCCGGACACGGCCCGCTTTGAATTCGGCCTGGTGCGCCACGGCTTCTGCTGGGCGTTTCCCCGCGAGGGGGGCATGAGCGTGGGGGTGGGCACCTTCCTGGGCCGGGATCTTGTCGATGGTGAGGCCGCCCTGGCCCGGCTGTTGCCCAGCCTTGGTTTCGAGGCCGCCAGCGGCGTGCGGCGCCAGTGGCCGCTGCGGGTGTGGGATGGCCACCACCGCCTGCATGGCGATGGCCTGGCGGTGGTGGGTGATGCAGCCTCCCTCTGCGACCCCTTTCTGGCGGAAGGATTGCGGCCAGCCCTGTTGAGTGCCACCCGCGCTGCGGCAGGAATCGATGGCTGGCTGTCGGGCGACAGCGCAGCCCTGGCCGCCTACAGCGACACCATGCGCAAGGAGTGGGGCAGCTCAATGGCCTGGGGGCGCCGCATCGCCCAGGTGTTCTATCGGGTGCCGCGGGTGGGCTATCAGCTGGGTATCAAGCGCCCCACGGCGCCGCAGCGCATCGCCCAGATCCTCTCGGGCGACATGGGCTACGGCGACATCGCCCAGCGGGTGATCCGCCGGCTGCTGCTCAGCGGCGCAGGGAATCCTTGATGTGGCGCAGCCGTTCGTCGATCGAGCCGAGCAGCTCGATCGCGAACATGGGCGATTCCTGCACGGCGAACAGGAACTTCTCCCGGTTCATCACCAGGAGGCGGCAGTCGTTCAAGGCCGTGGCGTTGCCATAACGTCGGTGATCGCCGGTGACCAGGGCGCCTGCCCCGAACACATCGCCCGCCTGGATCTCCTCACGGGCGGAATCGCCGTTCCAGCTGAGCTGAACCACGCCCTCCAGCACACCGAACATGCAGTCGCCGGAATCACCGGCGCTGAAGATACGCTCGCCGGCGGCAAAGGCGCGCACTTCTCCCTGGGAGGCGAGGGCACGCATCGTGTCGAGGGCGTGAACGGTCATGGCCGGTGGGCAACTGATCCCAGTGTGAGCCCCGGAGGTTAAGGGCTCCTTCAGCCCAGCACTCCTTCAGCTCAAGGCTGCTTCAGCCGAGGACGCCCTCAGCCGGCGGCCGTTGCTGAGAGAGAGAGCGCCAGCGGTGCGCCGAGGCCGCCACGGACGTCTTCCGGGACCAGGCGGCCATCATGGTCGGTGTCGAGCGCGTCGAACACCGCGTCGCTGCCGAGCCATTCCTCGCGGGTGATGCAGCCGTCGCCATCCATGTCGTTGAGCAGGAAGATCTCCTGTGCGGCATGGGCGAAGGCGGCTTCACCCTCCAGTTCAGCCAGCCGGTGGGCCAGCTGGGCTTCGAGGGTTTCGATTGCCTTGCAGAAGCCGCTGATGCCTTCCTCCAGCTTCTCGCTGGCCATGCGGTCGTTGGCCATGCGGGCCTCGAATCCGGCGCGATCGAGCTGCAGCTTGGCTTCGGAGGCCGCCGGCGCCTCCGCATCGAGCTTCCGGATCAGAACCCCCTCCCGTTGCCGCAACTGGTCGAGCAGCTTGGGCGAGATCGTGAGCAGGTCGCAGCCGGCGAGTTCAATGATCTCCTCGATGTTGCGGAAGCTGGCTCCCATCACTTCCGTGGTGTAGCCGTGCGTTTTGTAGTAGTTGAAGATGCTGGTGACGGAGATCACACCGGGATCTTCCGGGCCCGGGTAGTGATCACGGCCGGTGTCCTGCTTGTACCAGTCGAGGATGCGGCCCACGAAGGGCGAGATCAAGGTGACGCCGGCTTCAGCGCAGGCCACCGCCTGGGTGAAACTGAACAGCAGAGTGAGGTTGCAGTGGATGCCTTCTTTCTCCAGCTCCTCTGCGGCCTTGATGCCCTCCCAGGTGGAGGCGATCTTGATCAGCACCCGCTCGCGGCCGATGCCGGCCTCCTCATAGAGGCCGATCAGCTTGCGGGCCTTGGCCACTGAGGCGGCGGTGTCGAAGCTGAGCCGCGCATCCACCTCCGTGGACACCCGCCCAGGCACGATGCGCAGGATCTCCTTGCCGAAGGTGACACAGATTTCATCAAGCGCTTCCAGCACCACGGCCTCGGCCGGTGCATCGGGGCCGATCACCTGGCGGGAGGCCTGCAGGGACTCGTCGATCAGGCCCTGATACAGGGGAATCTGGGCCGCCGCCAGGATCAGCGACGGGTTGGTGGTGGCGTCCCGAGGGGTGAACTGCTTGATGGCTTCCAACTCTCCCGTGTCCGCCACCACCACGGTCATGGCGGCGAGTTGATCGAGCAGGTTGGCCATGGCTGCACACACAAGCGTGGAGTCTCAAGCTACTGAGCAGCTTTGCGGCCCACTCCTGACCGTGCTCAACCCCGCACCGTTGCGGTCCCCTGAGCCGGGGTGGCCCTGCCAGCAGCTCCAGCTTGAGCGCCTGCAGCCGCAGCGGGATTGCGCGCCGGTTCGCTGGGGGCCACCTTTTCGAGCACCAGCAGGGCTTCGATGATCTGCCGGGCTACCGGCACC
Organism: Synechococcus sp. CS-1333; assembly: GCF_025128015.1. Classification (NCBI taxonomy): domain Bacteria; kingdom Bacillati; phylum Cyanobacteriota; class Cyanophyceae; order Synechococcales; family Synechococcaceae; genus Synechococcus; species Synechococcus sp. CS-1333. Next base: position 78,902 of record NZ_JAHLYO010000032.1, on the reverse strand, counting down.
GCCACGGTGGAGCCGTAGGCATTGGACCCCTGGGGTTCGTCCACCACCACCAGCACCACGTAGCGGGGGTCCTCGATCGGCAGGGTGGCCACGAAGCTACAGATGCGGGCGCCGGCGATGTACACGCCGTTGAGGGCCTTCTGGGCCGTGCCGGTCTTGCCGCCGATCCGGTACCCCTCCATCTTCACGCCAGGACTACTGCTGCTCTTCACCACCGATTCCATCCAGACCAGCACCTGCTTGGTGACGGCCGGATCCAGCACCGGCAGGCCCTGGGCCGGTGGTGCGGCGTCCGCCAGACCTTCGCCCGAGCGCAGGCCGCGGGTGATGTGCGGGCTCACCAGCCGGCCGCCGTTGGCGAGCATGGCGTGGAGCTGCAGCAGCTTGAGCGGGGTGAGCGAGAAGCCCTGGCCAAAGGCCGCGGTGGCCGGCTCGATCGGTTGGGTGGTGAAGATCTCCCGGCTCTTGAGCTGACCGGCGACGGCTCCCGGCAGGTCAGTGTCCGGTGTCGTGTCGATGCCGATCCTGCGCAGCCATTCCCAGAACTGCACCGGCTTCACCTGCCGCATGGCCAGCACCATGCCCACGTTGCTCGACACCTGCAGCACGGTGGGGAAATCGATCAGGCCGTTGCCCTTGCGGTCGTGGTTGAAGATCGGCCAGCCGCCGATCGTGAGCTGGCCGCTGTCGCTCACTTTTCCATCGGCCTTGATCGCTTTTTCCTGCAAAGCAATCGCCAGGTTGATCGGCTTGAAGGTGGAGCCCGGTTCGTAGAGATCCTGCACCGACCACTCCCGGAAGAGGGACGGCGAGAAGCTCCAGAACCGGTTGGGGTCGTAGCTGGGGGCGGAGGCCAGCGCCAGCAGTTCGCCATTGCGCACGTCCATCACCATGGCGGCGCCGCGTTTCGCCTTCCATTGCTTCATCTGCTTCACCAGCGCCTGCTGGGCCACCTGCTGCAGCCTGGCGTCGAGGGTGAGCTGAAGCCTCAGGTCGTCGCTGTAGAGGGCACCGGCCTGGATGCCGTCCGGCAGAGGGGTGCCATCGGCGCCGCGGCGCATCTTGCGCACGCCCTCGTGGCGGCGGAGTTCCTTGTCGCGGCTCTGCTCAAGGCCCGCCTGGGCCACCCGTTCGAGATTGAGGAACCCCACCACGTTGGCGAACAGCTGCCCCTGGGGATAGATGCGCTGGGGGTAGGCCTCAAGATCCAAGCCGCTGATGCCCAGCTCCCGCACACGGCGGGCAGTTTCCGGATCCAGCTCGGTGGCGAGTTTCACCCCTGAGCGGCGTGGCCCCATGGCCTGAACGAGGGCTGTTTCCGGCATGGCCAGCACCGATGCCAGCCTCTGGGCCACATCGGTGGGCGTGCGGACCAATTGCGGGTCATCGCCCGGAAAGTTGAAAAAGCGGGGATGGGCCCAAAGGGTGAAGCGCTCTTCATCGAGAGCCACCAGTCGCCCCTGGCGATCCACGATCGGCCTACGGCGGCCGATCGGTTCCACCTGCTGGGTCTGAACGGCGCGCGCCCTCGACTGCAGCCGGTCACCTTCCTTGACCTGCAGCCAGGCGAGGCGGATCGACAGACCGACCAGGCCGGCGGCCAGCAGCAGGAACACGGCCACTAGCCGTCCCGCCGGTACCGACTGCAACGCAACCACCCGACGGTTGCGGCCACCGCGCGCAGGGGGGTCGTTTCGCCGGATGGGCGCAGACGGCGCGGAACCGGTCCATCCCCTTGATCGCACCACCTCAGTAACCGGGACGAACGGTGCGCTGGCTGACGTCGAGCATGGTGGCGTTCACCTGGCCGAGCAGGGGGAGTTGCGCAGCGGCCTTGTGGTGATCCGATGGCGAGGGCAAATAAACGAGTTGGCGGATGCTCGTCGGGATCAACTGACCGGGCCGCCGAGCCGCCGTCAGGTGATGGCGCTCCAACTGGGCCACCGATTCCTGCAGGCGGTGCTCAAGCACCTGGGACGACTCCAATTCCTGGTAGCTCCTGGTCCATTGGCTCTGCCAGTGGACCGTGAGGGCTGCCAGACCGATCATCGAGCCGCCAAGGGCGATCAGGAGACCATCAGCAGCCTTGTGAAGCACGGCGAGAACTGGAGCTTGTCGCGCAACCTTGCGCGACGACAGAGAACCGTGGATGACGGCGAAGGAGCGCCGGTGAAGGGAGGGCGCTGCAGCAGGTGCGGCTGAAGGGACAGCGACCACGGGAATGTGCCTCGATCCGCCAGTGAACCATGCGTGCGCAGGCTCAGCAAGGCGACGTCAGCTTCCCAGCAGAAGCAGGTTGGTGAAGGTGAAGCCGTTCCAGAGGGAATGCAGCCACACACTTGCACTCAACCGGCCGCTGTTGAGCCGAAGCCAGCCCAGGGCCAGGCCCAGCACGAACAGGGCGGGAAGCTCCCCAAGACTCAGGTGCGCCACCGCGAAGATGGTGGCACTGATCACCACTCCCCAGCTGGGTCCAAGGTCGCGGGCCACCACCGGCAGCAGCACACCACGAAAGATCACTTCCTCGAACAGAGGAGCCAGCACAACGGCGGTGAAGGCGAAACACAGCAGGCCCAGGCTGCTGCGGTTGTTCAGCACCATCTCCAGCAGCGGATTGCTGCCACCGGGATCCGGCCAGATCTGCTGCTGCAGCCAGCCGGCGAAGCTCACCAGCGGCAGCACCATCAGAAAATATTGAAACGACCTTGCCAAAGTGGGCGCCAGCGGCCGCCAGCGGAACTGCAGCCACCCCCCCTCGGGTCCGGCCTTGGGCAGCATCAGCAGCAGAATCGCCAGCGGAGCGGCGATGAGGCCGAGGTAGAGCGCCACCACGGTGAGGCCTTTCGCCAGGGAGGGTTCCACCTGCAGCCCGTCGAGCAACTGCTTCAGCACCGGGCTCACCAGCACCGGCGTGAGCACTTCGCCCAGCAGCACGAAGCCGCCCGAGATCAGCAGGATCAGATCCACCGCCCCCAGCTCCGGTCCCACCAGCGGCGGCAGCGGGCTCGGTTTGGTTCTCACGCGCACCCAGGCCGCTCGCACCAGCAGGGCCAGGCCGGCCAGCAGGGCCAGGGCCGGCAGCGCGTTCGCCGCCAGCAGCTGGGCCTTGGCCCGGCGCTCTTCTGCAGGCAGGGCGCAGCGGTCTGCAGACCCGCCCAGTGCCTGGCAGGTGAGGCGCCGCTGGAGCGGGTTCTCCAGCGGTAGAGCAGCGGCCACCGGGTCGACGCCGGTTCTTGGGCTGCCCGCCAACAGGCTCCGGATCAGGGCGCTCTGGCCAGGGTCGGTGCCGTCATCGAGCCGCTCCAGCAGGGGGCGGGCTTCCTCAGGAGTGCCCGCACGGATCAGCAGCAGCGCCCGGGTCAACAGGGTGGAGCGCTGCTGGACGCGGGCAAACTCGGGGTCCTGATCGTTTTCGGCGCTGTCCGGCAGGGGCGGCAGCTGGGCCTGGCGCTGCAGTTCAGCCAGCAGTGAGGCTTCCGGCTCCTGGCCCACCACGGCGGCACGCCAGCTGGGGGGCAGTTGGGGCGCCGCCAGCGCGGCCAACTCAAGCTGGCGCCTGCCGAGATCGTTGCCAACCGATGGGCGGGTGAGGCTTGCCACCAGGCCATTGACCCAGAGCAGCAGGCTGAGGGCCAGGCTGACGAAGGCCAGCGCCGTTTTCCAGGGGGGGATGCGTTGTCTCGGGCCTGCCGTTGTCACAACACGTCCCGTCTTTGCACCGATTGTGCCCTGAAGCCCTCCCATACGATGGCCTCGCTTGCGGCTCCATCCCTGTGCCCCTCCGGCTTCTTCTGGTCCGTCACGGGCTGAGCAGCTTCAACACCGAGCATCGGGTGCAGGGGCGCGACGACCTTTCCACCCTCACGAGCGAAGGCGTTCGTCAGGCCACCGCCACCGGCGAGGCTCTGCGCGGGCTTGACATCGCCGCCGCTTACACCTCGCCGCTCAGCCGCGCCAGCGCCACGGCCGCCGCCCTGCTGGAAGCCCATGGCGGCGGACAGCGCGCCGAGGCGGACAGCGGTCTGCTGGAGGTGGATCTGGGCCCCTGGAGCGGTCTGCTGAGCCGCGAGATCCGCGACCGGTTTCCTGCCGACTACGCGCTCTGGCGCCAGGCCCCCCACACCCTCGAACTGACCCGTCACGGCCAGCCCTACCGGCCGGTACCCGAACTCAGGGACCAGGCCGCCGATTTCCTCGAACGCCTGCTGGAGCGCCATCTGCCGGTGACCGACCCTGCGGCCGAAACGTCTTCGGCTGATGGGCCCGTGTCGGTGCTCGTGGTGGCCCACAACGCCATCCTGCGCTGTCTGCTGCTGGCGGCACTCGGTCTTCCCGCCAGCGACTTTCAGCGGCTGCGCGTGGATAACGCCTCCCTCTCGGTGCTGAATCTGCGCCGACGCCCCGATCACACCGTGGAGGTGCAGATCGAATCGCTCAATGGCACCGCCCATCTGGGTGTGCCGGTGCCACCGAAGGGGGAGGGGCCCCGCCTGCTGCTCGTGCGCCACGGCGAAACCGACTGGAACCGCCAGGGGCGCTTCCAGGGGCAGATCGACATTCCGCTCAACGGCCATGGCCAGGAGCAGGCCGCCGCCGCCGGCCGTTTCCTGGCCGAGCTGCCGATCCAGCGGGCCTACAGCAGTGCCATGGCGCGGCCACGCCAGACCGCCGAAGCGATCCTGGCGCTCCACCCCGGCGTGCCACTCACCAGCCTGCAGGGCCTGGTGGAGATCGGCCATGGCCAGTGGGAGGGCAGGCTGGAGGCGGAGATTGAGGCTGGTTGGCCCCAGCTGCTGGCCGACTGGAAGCGGGCGCCCCACACCGTTCAGATGCCCGATGGGGAGAATCTTCAGCAGGTCTGGGATCGTTCGCTCGACACCTGGGAGCGGATCGCCCGCAGCCTTGCGGACGACGAGACCGCGCTCGTGGTGGCCCACGATGCTGTCAACAAAACCCTGCTCTGCGCCTTGCTCGGGCTCAGCCCCGCCGACATCTGGATGGTCAAGCAGGGCAACGGCGGCGTCACTGTCATCGATTACCCCGCCCGCCAGTTCAGCGGCCCTGTTTCCGCCTGGCCGGTGGTATCCAGCCTCAACCTCACCAGCCACCTCGGTGGTGTGATCGACCGCACGGCTGCCGGTGCGCTCTGATGGCGGCCCGCTTCCTGTCGCAGGTGCAGGTGCTGGCCGGTCCGGATCAGCCCCTGCGCCACCGCGATGTGCTGCTCGATGATGGCGTGCTGATCGGTTTCGATCAGGCCGCCGCCAGCGAGGCCCAGCATCGTGGTCTCGTGCCGCTGGTCGCCCACGACTGGCTGCTGGCCCCGGCCTTGGTGGATCCCCACAGCACCCTGGAGGAGCCCTTCGCTGGTCGGGCGGAAACCCTGGACAGCCTGGTGGCCTCCGCGGCGGCGGCGGGCTATGGCACCGTGGCCTTGCTTCCCCGGGCCGGCAGTTGGCGGGACCGTCCGGAGCGGCTGCAGTTGCAGGCCCCAGACCCCTTTCTCCTGCCGCTCTGGGGGGCGTTCAGCCGCGGAGGACGCGGCCAGGAGCTGGCGCCCCATGGTGATCTGGCGGCGGTCGGCGCCATCGGCCTGGCCGAAGACGGCGCCCTGCCGCCCCTGGCGTTGCTGGAGCGCGGGCTGCGGCTGGCGGAGGCGGGGCCTCTGCCCGTGTTGCTTTCACCCCGCGACCCTGACCTCACCCTCGGCGGTTTCGTGCGGGAGAGCGTGGAGGCGCTCCGGGCTGGTTGGCCGCCGGATCCCGTGTTCAGCGAAACGCTGCCGTTGCAGAGCCTGCTGCAGCTGGCCCGCGCCCTGCCCGATGCTCCGCTGCGGCTGGCGAATCTCTCCACCGCTGCGGGGGTGGCCCTGTTGCGCAGCTCCGGGCTGCCGCTGCAGGCGAGCGTCTGCTGGTGGCACCTGGTGGCGGACAGCGGCAGCCTTGATCCGGTGGCAGAAGGCTGGCGCCTTGAACCCTCGCTGGGCAGCCCGGAGGATCGCCACGCCTTGATCCAGGCCCTTGCCGACGGGGTGCTCACAGCGGTGGCAGTGCATCACCTGCCGCTTGATGCCGAAGAACGCCTGCTGCCGCTCGATCAGCGCCGCCCCGGGCTGGCTGGTCACCGCCATGTGCTGCCTGCCCTGTGGCAGGAGCTGGTGGTGCAGCAGGGTTGGGCGCCTGCTGCGCTTTGGCAGCGTCTCTGCTGGGGCCCCGCCAGGTTGCTGGGGCTGGACGAAGAAAGGCTGGAGCCCGGTTCACGCCGCTGGTTGCTGTTCGATCCCGCCGCCGCTTCAACCCTGGAGGCAGGCGATCCCTATGCGTCGCGTGGGGCAAACCAGCCCTTCGAGGGTGAAACGGTTACCGGGCGGGTGCTGGCGGTGGGGGTGCTGCCGGAGCTGTGGCGGGGGCCTCAGGAATGAGCAGTGGCGGAACCGCTGATTCACCACTGGCCTTGTCGTTTTCGCCGAGCTCACCCAGGCGATCCAGCGGCCAGAACCGGTAGAAGGCCCGGCCGATCACCTCTTTCTGGGGCAGGAAGGGGGAGCCGGGCCAGAAGCGTCCATCCCAGCTGTTGGCGCGGTTGTCGCCCAGCACCAGCACCGAACCGGCCGGTACCACGGTGTTGATGGTGCGGCAGGGCCCCGCGCCCTGGCTGTCGACGGGGCAGTAATTCTTGACGTACGGCTCATTGAGCAGCTTGCCGTTGATGCTCACCCGCCCGCGAGGATCCACGGCCACGCGCTCGCCAGGCAGGGCCACGACGCGCTTGATGTAGGCATCGCAGGCGGGCTCCTGAAGGCCGGGCAGGGAACCCACGAGCGGAATGTTCACCAGCAGGCAGCGCAGCGGACCACTGTTGCGATCCTTTCGCAGAGCCGGATCGAAATGGAAGGGGGAGTTGAACACCAGGATTTCGCCCCGCCGTGGCTCACGGTTCCGCAGCGACAGCTTCTCCACCAGCAGCCGGTCGTTGATCTGCAGCCCCGGCAGCATCGAGCCGGAGGGGATGAAGCGGGCCTCCATCAGAAACTGGCGGATGCCCAGCGCCACCAGCAGGGTGATCAGGACGCTGCGCCAGAAGGCCCAGGCGCTCTCGGTTTCACCACCGCGAGGGCCCTTCGGCGAAGGGGACGGCTGCTGGGGGTTCGCGGGTGCTTCTGGCGGCCTTGGCAGATCCTCAGTGGTCAAGAGAGTTCGGGCAGCGGAGGGAGAGCGCCGGAGGCGCGAAGTGGCCGACTTGAAACCTTAAGCGCCCAGCCATGTTCCCTCGCGTTCCTACCCTGACCGAACCGCTCGGTGCTCATGGTCCGCCCCCGCTGGCATGCGATCCGGCCTTTTGCCAGCAATGCGTTGGCGCGCCGCTGGGACCGTTTCGTGGCGATCTGGGCCAGCTTCAATCTGCTGTGGGTCTGCTTCGACCTCACCTACGTGCCGCTGCGCACCTTCTGGCTGCAGCGGAACCTCTATCCGCTGCCCTCGCTGCCGGTGGTCCTGCCGCTGCCGTTGCTGCCCGACATCACCCCCCTCTACGACCCGGTGAAGGGCATCGAACCGCACCGGGAAACCCAGGCCTACCTGGCCGCGTTCGAGCAGCTCGATCGTGCCCTTTCCGCGGGTGAGAGCGCGCCGGAGCTGCGTCGTCGGCAGGTGGAGCTCACCCAGCAGATGATCGACGACAACCCGTTCCTGGCTTCGGTGGGGGCGGGCACGCTGGAGAAGATCAAGAACCGCCTGCGCCAGCAGGGTGACCTGGATTCCGCCAAAGGCTCTGCCGAGAGGCTGCTGAGCGATGCATGGCTGCGCCAGCACCCCTGGGAAACGGAGCGCCGCTTCTGGCAGCAGCAGGTGCTGCCGCTGGTGTCCACCAACTACTGGCGATCGATCGATGAGAACGGCCGCCCCACCGACCACTTCTGGCGACTGGATCTGCTGGCGTTCCAGAGCGTCTTTCTGCTTGATATTCTCTTGCGCGCCGCCCGGCTGCGGCGGCGCATCCCCGGGCTGAGCTGGGGGGGAGCGCTGCTGCGCCGCTGGACCGATCTGCCACTGCTGCTCCCCTTCTGGCGCTGGCTGCGCCTGGTTCCCGTGGTGGAGCGGCTGCAGGTGAGCGGCCTCGTCAACTTCGAGCCGCTGCGCGCGGTGGTGAGCCGGGGAGTGGTGTCGCTGCTGGCCGTGGAGTTGTTCGAGGTGCTGGCCCTGCAGCTGGTGGATGGGGCTCAGGGACTGATCCGTTCCCCCCACTGGCCCCGGCGGATCCGGGCCCTGCGCAGCCACCAGACCGTGACGATCAACGAGGAGCGTGAGCTGGTGGAGCTGTTGCGCATCTGGGGCCCCCTGTTGCTCAACGACGTGATGCCGCGGCTGGCGCCGGAACTGCGAGCCCTGCTGAGCCACATCCTTCAGCAGAGCCTGCAGCAGACCGTGCTGCCTCAGGCGCTGCGCCAGCTTCAGCCGCTGCTGCAGGTGGAGCAGGAGCTCGCCCGCCAGCTGTCCTCCGGCATGGTGGACAGCCTCCTGGAGCTGTCCCGCAATGCCGGCCGGCGGCTGGAGTACCCGGACGACCGCCAGATCGACCTGATGCAGCGCTCTCTCGACCGTTTCTGGGAAGAGCTGGCCGGCAGCCTCGAATCGGGCCCAGCCGTGACGCGCAGTCAGCACCTGTTGTGCTCGCTGCTTGAGGAACTCAAGCTCACCTATCTGGGCCAGATCAACCGCAGCGGTATCGATGCCCTGATCCGCGAGCTCGATCAGCTCACGGTGCCGCCGGTGCCTCCGGTCGAAGCAGCGTCTGCCACTGCTGGGGATCAAAGCCCGTGAGCACGGTGCCGCTGGCGCTGATCAGGAAGGGCCGCTTGATCAGCTTCCCGTCAGAGGCCAGTGCGGCCAACGCGGCTTCGTCGTCCATGGCTTTCACCACGGAGGAGCCCATGGCGCGGTAGCTGACGCCGCTGGTGTTGAACAAGCGGCGGCGTTCGAGCTGGGCGAGGGCCCGGCGCAACTCTTCCAGGGACGGCGGATGAAGGGTGATGTCAATCACCTCGGCGTCGAGGCCCTGCTCCTGCAGCCAGCGCAGGGCTTTTCTGCAGGTGGAGCAGGCGGCGTAGCTGTAGACCCTCAGGCCCACGCTCACTTCATGCCGACGAGGGCCTTGAGCGCACCAACCAGACTGTTGGAGCCCTTGCCGACGGCGGCATCCGGACGGGTGCGGATGGTGACATCCCCCGTGACGCTGGTGCGGCAGCTCAGGCGGTAGTTGGCCGGACGATCGGAGAGGTACACCTGTTCGACGTCGCTGCGGGGGGAGAGGTTGCGCTCGCCCTCCAGCACCTCGACGACGCAGGTGCCGCACTGGCCCAGGCCACCGCAGTTGTTGAGGTTGTTCAACCCTTTGTACGGGTTGATGCCAGCGTCGAGTGCCGCCTTGCGGAGGTTCGCCCCCTCGATGCAACCGACGTTCTGGCCTTCGTTTTCGAACCGGATCGTGGGCACGGCAGGGAGGGAGTCTGGGCGCCGACCAACCTACCTGCAGGCGGTGGCCCTTGCCCGTGAATGCAACGCTTGTTGGCCCATTTCCCAGGCTCGGCGTCGCTGTCGCGGGATTGCCAACGGGCTGCCCAGCCGGCGGTGCCGCCTAGCATCGCTGACAACGGATCCTGGGCCTTGGCGTCAGCTGAAGTTTCTCCTCTGATCGATCCGCTCGAACCCGAGGGTTACGACCTGGTGGTGCAGCGGTTGATCCCGGGCTACGCCAGCCTGGCGCGCTTGGCTGTGGCCTTGCTCGCCGCTTCCCCGCTCGCCGCTCCTGAGGGCGCCGAGGTGCTGGTGGCCGGATGCGGCACGGGGGCTGAGCTGGTGGAAGCCGTTGCCCAACGCCCCGATTGGCAACTCACTGCGATCGACCCTTCAGCGGCCATGCTCGCCGCCGCAAGGCAGCGCCTCGGCGAGGCTGCCCCGATCCGCTGGCTGCAAACCACGGCAGAGGCGCTCACCACCGAGCAGGGGTTCGCCGGCGCTCTTTCCGTGCTCGTGCTCCAGTCGCTCCCAGACGACGGCACCAAGCTGGCGTTCCTGAGTGCCTTGGCCCGCTGTCTGCGGCCTGGCGGCCAACTGGTGCTGGTGGATCTGATGCGGCCGGCCCTGCCGCTCCTCCAGGAGCAGATCACCGAGGCCTGGCTCGGCTTTCAGAGGGTGAGCGGCCTCGAACTGGATGCCGACCGGATCGCCCCCCTCACCCAGGGCCTCCATCCGATCGGCGATGCCCGCCTCACGGCATTGGTGAATGCCGCAGGCTTCGGCGACCCTGCACGCATCTTTCAGGCCCTCGACTACGAAGGCTTTCTGCTCCAGCGCGTGGCCTGAGAGCAGACACTGCAGACCCCCTGTGCACCGCCTGTGAGCGTCGTCATTGGGCAGCACGTGCGGCGTTGCCATCGCACAACTTGCCACTGGACTTGGCTTTGCCTGTGGGAACGTTCAGGAAGTGAGCAAGCAGCTGGCGACTCTTCCCAGGTGGAACACCCAGCTGAAGCACCATGGTGAGCAAGCTCAGCGACGGGCTGTTCAGCGCTGAACCTTTCGGGGCAGGCTCAATGGACCGATGCCCGAGGAAGGCGGCTGGGCCTGATTGTGGTGCAGGGGCGGTGGTGCGCTTGGCAGACGGCTCAGGCGGGGCAGGACGGCAGGCCGGGATCCCATCACCGAGATCAACGGAATGAACACGGCCATCAGGCCGATCAAGCCGCCCGCAACGGCCGAGCTGGAAAACAGGAGGGAATCCGTACTGAATGGGTCCTCGCCAGGGTCGGCGTCGGATTCAGTGAGCGTGGAAGGGAGGTCTTCGGCTGGAAATCGAGACTGGGCGGAGTCCATGGACGGGGATTGAGGGACACCCCCCGAGCTCAGGATTTCGGCACGAAAGGCCGAAACGCCGTGGGGCCCGGGTGGCAGATCCAGAGCAGGAACAGCGCTGCTGGGGCAGGTCTGTAACGTCTGCTGCGAAAATGGTGGAGTTCATCCACCATTTCGGCATTGATCTTGGCTCAATTATGCCATCTTTTCGTTTTGCTTGCCGTGCGTCGTGTGGAACGCCTGTCAGGAGGCAGCGATCAGGCTGCCGGCCGTGACTGCTCAATGTGCTCCCGTTTGCTGTTCAGGTCGGTGGGAGCACGTTCCATGCCCTGAAGTAGGCGCCGGATCCCCTGCAGTTCGTCAAGGATGGATCCCAGCAATTGCTGGGTGATGGTGGAAGGGGCGTTGAGAACTTCCACCGTGACTTCCTTGATGCGAAGCACGTCACGGGCGAACCTGGCCACTTCGTTGGGGTGAAACAGCAGCGCTTCCTTCTGATCGGTGCGGTATTCGGGGTTGAGGCGCCGTGGGTTGAAGGGAGGATTGAGATTGCGCGGTTCGGTGTTGGTGTAGCGATACACCGAGGCGCGCGAGCGGTTCAGAGCCCGCTGCACCTCATCGATGGTGATCAGGCCTTCAGGGGGTACGTCGGCACTGAAGGACGGGGCGCCAGGGGGCGTGGAGTCTTGAGCGTGTGGGGGTACCGCAGGGGAACCAGGGCCAGGGCCGGCCACCCCACCCCCGAAAGCGCCCTTCGGATGTGTGGACATGAGACAAACCTTGGACTACTGGGACTCAAAACTGAATGTAGCAGAAATCGCCGCGGCGTTTGGGTTCCCGCCGAGCCTTTCGCCGTCGTTCTTGCCGCTCGCCCCTGCCGAGGGGCTCGGTGATAGCGTCCAGCCCCTGCTCCGGTTCGCTCGATGCGTGTCTCCCGCCTGATGCTGGTGACGCTTCGCGACGATCCTGCGGAGGCGGAGATTCCCTCCCATCGGCTGCTGCTGCGTGCTGGTTACATCCGCCGCATCGGTTCCGGGATCTACGCCTACCTGCCCTTGCTGTGGCGTGTGCTGCAGAAGGTGTCGGCCATTGTGCGAGAAGAGATGAACGCCACTGGGGCGCTGGAAACCCTGCTCCCCCAGCTGCAGCCCAGCGAGCTCTGGGAACGCAGCGGCCGCTGGCAGGGCTACACCGCTGGGGAGGGCATCATGTTCCACCTGCTCGACCGCCAGGACCGTTCGCTTGGCCTGGGCCCCACCCACGAGGAAGTGATCACGGCTCTGGCGGCGGATCTGTTGCGTTCCTACCGACAGTTGCCGGTTTGTCTGTATCAGATTCAGACGAAATTCCGCGATGAGATCAGGCCCCGTTTCGGGCTGATGCGTGGCAGGGAATTCATCATGAAGGACGCTTATTCCTTCCACGCCGATGAGCAGGATCTCAAAGCGGCTTACGGCGTGATGGATCAGGCCTACCGACGCATCTTCGAGCGTTGCGGCTTGCGTGCCGTGGCGGTGGAGGCCGACAGCGGTGCCATCGGTGGTTCCGCCAGCCAGGAGTTCATGGTCACCGCCGATGCCGGCGAAGATCTGATCCTCGCCAGCCCCGATGGCCGTTACGCCGCCAACCAGGAGCGCGCCTGCTCCCGGGTGGAGCCGTCGGTGCCACTGGCACCGACGGCTCCACCCACCCTGTTGGCCACCCCCGCTCAGCGCTCGATCGAGGCGCTCTGCCGTGCCCATGGGTTCGATCCTTCCCAAACCGTGAAGGTGCTGGTGCTGCTCGCCCGCTTTGCCAGCGGTGGGCCCCTGCCCGTGCTGGTGAGCCTGCGTGGCGACCAGACCCTCAATCCTGTGAAGCTCTCCAACGCGGTTTCCGCCCGCTGCGCCGAAGCTGGCGCCTTGCTTAGCCTCGAGCCGATCACGCCTGAGCAAGTGCTGGGGGAAGGGCTTGAGCCCTGGCCGCTGGGGTTCCTGGGCCCGCACCTGCCTGATGCGCTGCTGCAAGGGGCTGCGAGCTGGCAGCAGCGCTTCCTGCGGCTGGCCGATCCGTCGGCCGCCGATCTCGGCGCTTTTGTCTGCGGCGCCAACAGCCTCGACCATCACCTGGTGGGAGCCTGCTGGGGCGAGGCCATCCCCACGCCCGACACTGCGGATCTGCGCGCCGCCCAGCCGGGTGACCGTTGTCTGCACGACTCCGAGCAGCGTCTGGAAGCCAGCCGTGGCATCGAGGTGGGGCACATCTTCCAGCTGGGCCGCAAGTATTCCAGCGCCCTCGATGCCTGCTTCACCAATGAGGCCGGAGTGGAGGAGCCGCTGTGGATGGGTTGCTACGGCATCGGTGTGTCCCGGCTGGCCCAGGCGGCGGTGGAGCAGCACCACGACGCCAACGGCATTTGCTGGCCGCTACCGATCGCGCCCTACGAAGTGATCGTGGTGGTGGCGAACATGCAGGAGTCTGTGCAGGTGGAACTGGCCGAGCGACTCGATGCAGCCCTGGAGGCCGGCGGGATCGAGGTATTGCTCGATGACCGCCCCGAGCGCGCGGGTGTGAAGTTCAAGGACGCCGACCTGATCGGCATTCCCTGGCGGGTGGTGGTGGGGCGCGGGGCCGCCCAGGGCCAGGTGGAGCTGGTGGAGCGCCGCAGCGGCGAACGGCAGGAGCTGGCCGCCGCTGACCTGCCCGCCCAGCTGATCGCAGTGGTGGAAGCGGGCCGCCTCGGCAGAGGCGCCCCCTCCTGCTGAGCGCTGGGGGCCTGAGTGCGGGGGGAACTCGCTGGCACGGCTTATAGAGTTTCCCGATTCAATCAGGAGCACCGATGGCCGCGCACCCCTGGCGTTTCGAAGCAGGCCAAGGCGCCTTCCGGCCCTTGTTGCTCGCCGTCCAACGTCTCGGCCGCCGGCTGATGGCGTCGGCCCTGATGGTCGCGCTGTGCCTCTCCCTCACGCTCACGGCCTGCGGCAGTGCCACCGGCAACCTCAGCGGCGTCTACGTGGACGACACCGTGACCGTGGCCCAGAGCCTGCTGAGCACCATCGCCCTGGAGCAGGACGACCCCGCCCGCAGCGCGGCCGAGACCGACGCCCGCGCCCTGATCACCGACTACATGGCGCTTTACCGCCCCCGGGCGAACGTGAACGGCCTGCCCTCCTTCACCACCATGCAGACCGCCGTCAATTCGCTGGCGGGCCACTACACCAACTACGCCAACCGCCCGCTGCCCGACGCGTTGCGCGCCCGGCTGGAAAAGGAGCTCAAGAAGGCTGAAACCAACGCCGTGCGCGGCGCCTGAAGCCCGGACCACCCCCGGCGGGATCACGGATGCCGCTGGGGGGTTTACGAAGGGGCAGCTGATCTGAGAGGCTCTCTGTTTGTGCTTAGAAGCGGCTTCGGGCCGCTGTTTCCTTCTTGGCCAATGTCGTCGTCATCGGTGCTCAATGGGGTGACGAAGGCAAGGGAAAGATCACCGATCTGCTCAGCCGCTCCGCCGATGTGGTGGTGCGGTATCAGGGGGGTGTGAACGCCGGTCACACGATCGTCGTTGACGACAAGGTGCTCAAACTGCACCTCATTCCTTCCGGCATTCTTTATCCCGACACCACGTGCCTGATCGGCTCCGGCACGGTGGTCGACCCGAAGGTCATGCTCGGTGAGCTCGACATGCTCGCCACGTTCGGCATCGACATCTCCGGCCTGAAGCTCGCCTCCACGGCCCACGTGACCATGCCTTACCACCGCCTGCTGGATCAGGCGATGGAGCAGCGCCGCGGCGATCGCCGCATCGGCACCACCGGTCGGGGCATCGGCCCCACCTATGCCGACAAATCGGAGCGCAACGGCATCCGGGTGCTCGACCTGCTCGACGTGGACCGGTTGCGGGATCGCCTGTTGGCCCCTCTGGCCGAAAAGAACCTGATCCTGGAGCGCATCTACGACCTGCCGCCGCTCGATCCCGAGGAGGTGATCCTTGAGTACGCCGCCTATGGCCAGCGGCTGGCGCCCCACGTTGTCGACTGCACCCGCACGATCCACGAGGCCGCCCGTGCCCGCAAGAACATCCTGTTCGAGGGGGCCCAAGGCACCCTGCTCGACCTTGATCACGGCACCTACCCCTACGTCACCTCGTCCAATCCGGTGTCCGGTGGCGCCTGCATTGGCGCAGGGGTGGGCCCCACGTTGATCGACCGTGTGATCGGTGTGGCCAAGGCCTACACCACCCGCGTGGGCGAAGGGCCTTTCCCCACCGAGCTCGAAGGCAGCCTCAACGATCACCTCTGCGATCGCGGCCATGAATTCGGTACCACCACCGGCCGGCGCCGCCGTTGTGGCTGGTTCGATGGCGTGATCGGCCGCTATGCCGTTCAGGTGAACGGCCTCGATTGCCTGGCGATCACCAAGCTTGATGTGCTCGATGAGCTCGACGAGATCCAGGTGTGCGTGGCCTATGAGCTCAACGGCGAGCGCATCGACCACTTCCCGAGCAGTGCCGAGGATTTCGCCCGCTGTCAGCCGATCTTCGAAACGCTGCCCGGCTGGCAAAGCTCCACCGCTGACTGCCGCCAGCTTGAGGAGCTGCCGGACACGGCAATGGCTTATCTCCGCTTCCTCGCCGAGCTGATGGAGGTGCCGATCGCCATCGTGTCCCTCGGGGCTCAACGCGACCAGACGATCGTCGTGGAGGATCCGATCCACGGTCCCAAGCGGGCCCTGTTGAGCGCGTGATGCCCAAACAATTTGATGTCGTCGGCATCGGCAACGCCATCGTGGATGTGCTGGTGCAGGCGGACGATGCCTTCATTGCTGCCCATGGCCTCACCAAAGGCACCATGGCGCTGGTGGATGAAGCTCAGGCCGATCGCCTCTACGCCGCCTCTGGCCCTGGCCTTGAAACCTCAGGCGGATCCGCAGCCAACACCTTGGCGGGCATCGCCCAGCTGGGCGGCCGCGCCGGTTTCATCGGTCGTGTCCGCGACGATCAGCTGGGCGGGATCTTCGCCCACGACATTCGTTCTGTGGGAGCTCACTTCCAGACGCCCCCCACCACGTCCGGTCCCTCCACGGCCCGCTGTCTGATCCTGGTTACCCCCGACGCCCAGCGCACGATGTGCACCTATCTGGGCGCCTCGGTGACGCTCGATCCCGCCGACCTCGACCTGGAGCTGGTGGGGCAGGCGAAGGTGCTCTACCTGGAGGGCTATCTCTGGGATTCCGAGCCGGCCAAGCGGGCCTTCATCGCCGCTGCCGAGGTGGTGCGCGCCCATGGTGGTGAGGTGGCCCTCAGCCTCTCCGACGGTTTCTGTGTGGAGCGCCACCGCGCCAGCTTCCTCGAACTGGTGGATGGCCACGTGGATCTGCTCTTCGCCAACGAGCTGGAGATCTGCTCCCTCTATGCCACCGACAGCTTTGAGGAGGCGTTGGACCGGGTGCGTGGTTGCTGCAAGGTGGCCGCGCTCACCCGCAGCGAAAAGGGATCGCTGGTGCTGGCCGGAGGGACCAGTCACACGATTGCGGCGTATCAGCTGGGTCCCCTGGTGGACACCACCGGCGCCGGCGACCTCTACGCGGCCGGCTTCCTGCACGGCTACACCCAGGGCCAGAGCCTTGAGGACTGCGGTCGATTGGGTTCACTCTGCGCCGGCCTGGTGGTCACCCAGCTGGGACCCCGACCCCAGGCCTCCCTGCAGGATCTGGTGCGGCTGCATCTGGGCTGAGCCGGCCAGCTCATCCTGCAGCCACAGGCCATAGGCGCCTTCAGTCTGGGCCGGCCAGTGGATCCACTCCGGCGTGTCATAGCTGTGCAATGCGTGCAGGCGCCGCCTCAACGCCTCCAGCTGGGTGGTGCTGGTTTTGATCAGCAGCTGCACTTCCGTGCTGCGCTCCATCCTTCCTTGCCAGTGATAGAGCGAGGTGATCGGCAGCAGGCTGACGCAGACCGCCAGCCGCTCCTCCAGCAGGGCCTGCGCCAGCCGCTCAGCATGGGCGGCGTCCGCCTCGGTGGTGAGCACCAGTGTGAGCGCCGTGGCAGGGTCGTTGGAAGGCGGTGGCATGGCTAGAGCCAGCGGGGGGGCGGGCCCAGCTTCTCCAGCAGCTCTTCCAGCGGCAAGCCTTCCACCCCTGGGGGTTCGGCGGGGCGCGCCAGCAACAGCAGCTGCAGATCCCTGGCGGCACAGAGCTGTTGCCAGCCGCGCTCCGTGTGCCCACCCGACTGCCGGCAGAGCACCGCGCTGATCTGCCATTGCCGCAGCAGCGCCTGCTCGATGCCGAGGGCCGCCCCCCCCAGTGGGCCGCCCGCCGGCCGCAGGCAGGCCAGGTGGGCATCCGGCAGCCCCGCTGCCCGCGCCTGCTGCAGACTCGCGGGTGTGGGCAGCACCCGTGCGAAGAGCTCCACCCCGCTGGCATGGGCAGCGGCGGTGGCCAGATGGCGAGCACCGATCGCGAGCAGCAGCCGTTGGCCACGCAGATCTTCCTTCCCCAGGGCCTGCAGATCGCTCAACAGGGTCTGCCGCGGGGCGAGGTGCGGCTCCAGCGGCCGCAGCAGCCGCAGCAGCGGTTGCCCCAGCGGCTGGCAGGTCGTCGCCAGCTGAGCGCTGATCTGCACCGCAAAGGGATGGCTGGCGTCGATCACCCATTGGTAGGGGCGCCGCTGGAGGCGCGCCGCCTCCAGGTGCCGCTGGATGCCGGCGCTGCCCTGCATCGCGCCCACCTCCAGCTGCAGCCGGGGGTGGGGGGAGTAAGCGCGCCCCGCCGTTTGGCTCACCACGGAGACGGTCAGCTCCCAGCCGTTCGCCAGCAGCGCCGCCGCGAGCCAGGGACCTTCACCGGTGCCGCTGACCAGCCACAGGCGCCCGCTGGTGCATTTCACGGCCGTGCATCAGGATGTGGCCCGCCGGTGCGGACGGAGAGATGAATCACTGCTTGCTGGAGGGGGTGGTGCTGGAGGCGCCCCAGGTGCGCTACACCCAGGACAACCAGACGCCGGTGGCGGAGATGGCCGTGCAGATCGACGGGTTGCGCCCGGATGACCCGCCCGGCCAGGTGAAGGTGGTGGGCTTCGGCAATCTGGCGCAGGACCTGCAGAACCGCGTTCAGGTGGGCCAGCGCTTGGTGCTGGAAGGGCGCCTGCGCATGAACACTGTGAACCGCCCGGATGGCACCAAGGAGAAGCGGGCCGAGTTCACCCTCTCCCGGCTCCATCCCCTCGGCGGAGCTGTGGTCAGTGCTGGCGGAAGCGCCGACCCATCCAGGGCGCCGGCGCCAGCTCCTGCGCCGATGGGGGCCTCACGGGCCGCCGCTCCTGTGCGCCAGCCGGTGCGGCAGAACCCGCCACCTGCCGCTCCCGCCCCGGCCACACCCACCTGGAATTCCGCTCCTCTCGTGCCTGACACCCAGGAGGAAGACGACATCCCGTTCTGATCAGGAGAGAGGGCACGCGTGAACCAACCTGCGCGCGTGACTGAAGCAAGCGGGCGTGCCCTGCTGAACGAATGGGCCGGATGCGCTCGGATGAGGGGGTTGGCGGCCAAACGGCCGTTGCCACTCCCACCACCGGACGTTTCAGTCGGTCTGCAGCTTCTCGCGGGCCTGGTCGAGCATCTGGCCCAGTTCGCGCTCCAGGGCTGCCAGATCGAGGCGCAGCTCACTCCAGCGGCCCGCATCGATCTGACGCAGCAGCCAGAGCCGGTCTTCGGTGAGCTGATCGAGCAGCACCCGGTTGCTCGGTGCCTGTGCGGCTCCAGTGGGGTTGGATGAGGCTGCCGCCTGGCCGGCATCAACGTGGGCGGCTACCGCAGGGTCGAGGCCGTCGGCAGGCGGCGACAGGGACATGGAGGCGGATCGCTGGCGTTGCCTCTCCATCCTGCACGGCTTTGCTGGAGGATGGGTCCATGCAAGCCCTCACCTCCCCCGGCAGCCTGCTCACGATTCTCGGAGCGGTGCTCACCGTGATCGGTTCGATCGCGTACGTCACCGATAGCCCGAACATCAGCCTGGCCGGTGTCTTCTATGGCATCCCTCTGTTGTTGGGTGGCCTGGCGCTGAAATCCTCGGAGTTGCCGCCTGCCGAACGGCTCACCCCCCCGGCCACCTATCAACGTCTGCGGGAGGAGACGGCCAGCGAGCCGCTGCGAAAAGTGCTCAAGGACGTGACCCGTTGGCGCTACGGCCAGAAGGCCCACCTGGAATCCTCCCTCGAAGCCCTCAAACTCTGGGACGAGGACAGCCCGCCCGAACTGGTGAGCGTGGCTGAGCTGGAGCAGGGCGGTGCTTATGGCCTGATCCTGCGCTTCCGTCTCAACGGCGTGAGCCTGGAGCGTTGGCAGGCACGCCAGGAGCGCCTTGGTCGTTTCTTCGGCCCAGGCCTCACGGCCGAGTTGCGGCCGCTCGATGCCTCGCTCCTGGAGCTGGCGCTGCTCCCCACGGCGGCTGTCAGCCCCGAGCCTGTGCCCTGAGCGCGGCATCGGCGGCGATCTCCGCACCTCCCCAGGGCCTCCGACGGCTCTGAACCCGTGGCGTACCACCGCCCGGGCACAGCTCGGTACCAGCCCATCCCGGCCACGGACCCGTCCACTCCAGTCCAGCCCGGTACCCGCCAGCGCCGTCGATCCCGGCCCGCTTTCCTCAGTCTCTCCACCCACCATCACCCCGAAGTCCATTGAGCCAGGACCCCTTGATCAGCGCCGAGGACAGCCTGCGGGTCTCCGTCCTCAGCGAGGCCCTTCCCTACATCCAGCGCTTCGCCGGCCGCCGGGTGGTCGTCAAGTACGGCGGTGCGGCCATGGCCCACAAGTCGCTGCAGGAGGCGGTGTTCCGCGATCTGGCCCTGCTCGCCTGTGTGGGGGTGCGGCCGGTGGTGGTACACGGCGGCGGCCCGGAAATCAACGAGTGGTTGACCCGGCTGGCGATCAAGCCCACGTTCCGTGACGGCCTGCGCGTCACCGATGCCGACACCATGGATGTGGTGGAGATGGTCCTGGTGGGCCGTGTGAACAAGCAGATCGTCAATGGACTCAACCGCCTGGGCGGCAGGGCCGTGGGGCTCTCCGGCAGTGACGGGAGGCTGGTGGAGGCCCGCGCCTGGGGCGGTGGCTCCCACGGACTGGTGGGGGATGTGGCCGCCGTGAACCCCGCCGTGCTCGCTCCCCTGCTTGACGCGGGCTACATCCCGGTGATCTCCAGTGTGGCCGCCAATGCCGAAGGCCAGGCCCACAACATCAACGCCGACACGGTGGCGGGTGAGTTGGCCGCTGCCCTGCAGGCCGAAAAGCTGATCCTGCTCACCGACACCCCCGGCATCCTCACCGACCGCGACGATCCCAGCTCGCTGTTGCGCCATCTGACCCTGGCCCAGGCCCGCGAGCTGATTGCCAGCGGCGTGGTGGCCGGTGGCATGACCCCCAAGACCGAATGCTGCATCCGCGCCCTGGCCCAGGGGGTGGGGGCAGCTCACATCGTTGATGGTCGCGTCCCCCATGCCCTGCTGCTGGAGGTGTTCACCGATGCCGGCATCGGCACGATGGTGGTCGGTCGCTGCCAGCCGGATGCCGTTGCCGCCTCGCCCGTCCGTCGCTCCGGCTTGCCTGGCCATGGAGGATGAGTCCTTGCTCAGCGCGCGCCGCGCTCTCGAGCGGGGCGACTACGGCCAGTGTCTGCGATTGCTTCAACCCCTGGCCGACCAGCACCCACCCAGTTCCCCGTTCGGCGGTCAGCTGAGGCTGTTGATGGTCACCGCCTGGATCGGCCAGGGTGACACCGCCGCTGCTCAGGCCTGCTGCCGCAGCCTGCGCGCCAGCACCGATCCTGAACTGCGCCTGCAGGCCAGGGATCTGCAGATGATTCTCGATGCCCCGGCGCTGCAGCGTCCGGCCAATTGGTCCCTCACCCTGCCGAGCCTGGGTGGGGCCGAACCCCTGGAAGCCCGGCTCAAGTCAGCCAGCCGCTGGATGCCGCGCCGCGATGGGCCGCCTGAGCCGCCGCCGCCACCGGTGGGCCCCACGCGCCAGCCCCTTGGTTTCGCCGTTGTCGCCCTGGTGCTGCTGCTGGTGCTCACCCTGCTGAGCGGATGCCTGCGGGTGGACACGGAGCTGCAGTTTCCGGGCCCGGGGCGGCTGCAGCTCACCCAGGTCTGGAGCAGCGACACCGGCCGCCAGCTCCCCTGGCAGCAACGCTTCGCCACGGCCGTGGCGGAGGCCGATCCAGGTGCCCGCCTGAGCCTCAAGGGAGACGGCCCCCGCCAGGTGCTGCGCAGCCCCTCCCTCCCGGCGGTGGAGATTCAGGCCCTGCTGGCACGCACCACGACCCTGGCCGCTGAACGGATCGGTGTGGAGCTGCCCCCGCCCCGCCTCGAACTGAGCGAGCGGAACTGGCTGCTGGGGGTGCGCCAGCACCTGTGGCTGGAGCTCGATCTTCAGCCCCTTGACGCCGTTCCGGGCCTCGATCTCCAGATGGTGCTCCGTCCGGTTTCTCTCGGCGCCGTGCGGCAGGCCGCCCCCCGGCCGGCCGCTCGCGAAGGAACCGGTGTGCGCTGGCCCCTTGCCACCGGCGCCGCCAATCGGCTGGAGCTGCTCACCTGGCGCTGGAGCAGGCTGGGTCTGGGTGGGATGGTGATCCTGCTGCTGCTCTGTGCCGCCCTCGCCCTGCAGCGGTTGCGCTGGTCATCGGGGTTCGGCTGGCCCGAGCTGCCCGTTCCCCAGGACGCCGACGGGGCCTGATCAACGCCGCCTTTCCAGGTGCGCCGGTGCAGAGGTTCTGTTGCAGAGTGACTGGGAGCGGCTTGCCTGCCCCGAGAGGCCCTGCCGCTCAGAGCTCCATCGGATCGGGATCGATGCTGAGCGTCACCCGGCCGTCGAGGCCCTGGCGCAGCGCCTGCTCCTCGGCCAGGGGCAACGGGGTGCCGGCCGGCCCGTGCAGCAGCAGTTGCCAGCGGTGCCGACCGGCCACCCGCGCCACCGGTGCTGGTGCCGGCCCGATCAGCTCCCAGCCTGCCGCCTCCACCGCCGGGCGCACCCGCTCCGCCAGCGCGGCGGCGGTGGTGGCGGTGGCGCTGGCGGAGTCACCGGCGAAGCGCAGCAGACAGGCACGGCTGAAGGGCACCAACCGGGCCTGACGGCGGAGCCGCAGCTCCTCGTCCAGGAAGCGCTCGTAGTGGCCATCGATCAGGTGACAGATCACCGGATGGTCAGGGCTGTAGGTCTGCACCAGCACGGATCCCGGCCGTTCGCCCCGACCGGCCCGGCCGGCGAGCTGCAGCAGCAGCTGCAGGCACTGTTCCGCGGCGCGCAGATCGGGCCGGTGCAGCAGACCATCAGCCGCCAGCACCGCCGCCAGCGTCACCCGGGGCAGGTCCATGCCCTTCGCCAGCATCTGGGTGCCCACCAGCACGTCAGCGTCTCCGGCGGCGAAGGCAGCCAGCAGACGCCGGTGGCCGTCACGGCCGCGGGTGGTGTCGCGGTCGAAGCGGAGCACCCGCAGCCCTTCCAGCTCCTTCTCCAGCTGCTCGATCACTCGCTGGGTGCCGGCGCCGAAGGGTTTGAAGGCGGTGGAACCGCAGTGGCCGCAGCGCTCGGTGATCTCCTGGCGGTGGTCACACCAGTGGCAGCGCAGCCAGGCACGGCCCTCACGCTGGCGGTGCACGGTGAGTGCCACATCGCAGTGGGGGCACTGCACGACTTCACCGCAGCTGCGGCAGCTGAGGAAGCTGCTGTAGCCCCGCCGCGGCACCAGCACCACCGCCTGCTCGCCACGCTCCTGCACCTGCTCCAGCCGCTCCATCAGGGCCCGGCTGATCAGGCGCCGGTGGCCATCGGCCAGCTCCATCCGCATGTCCACCACGCTCACCGACGGGGTCTGGGCGCCGCCGATGCGCTCAGGCAGCCGCAGCAGGGTGGTGGCTGGGCGCCTGCCGACGTCGCCGTGGCCAAGGCTGGACGCTTGGCAGGCCAGCCAGGTTTCCAGGGAGGGGGTGGCGCTGCCCAGCAGCAGGCGGCCGCTGTTCCGGCAGCGGATCCGCGCCACTTCGCGGCAGTGGTAACAGGGCATGGGAGCGTCCTGTTTGTACGAGGTGTCGTGTTCCTCGTCCAGCACGATCAGACCGAGCGGCTGCAGCGGCAGGAACACGGCGGAGCGGGTGCCCACCACCAGCAACGGCTGGCCTTGCCGGGCCGCCA
Organism: Synechococcus sp. CS-1333; assembly: GCF_025128015.1. Lineage (NCBI taxonomy): Bacteria > Bacillati > Cyanobacteriota > Cyanophyceae > Synechococcales > Synechococcaceae > Synechococcus > Synechococcus sp. CS-1333. Next base: position 55,891 of record NZ_JAHLYO010000032.1, on the reverse strand, counting down.
GGCAGCGGCGCCACACATGGACCCGCCCGGCGTCGCTGACGCCGCTGTGGTATTCGAGAACGTCGTCGCCGAAACGGGCATGGCAGCGATCCAGCAGCTGAGGGATCAGGCCGATCTCAGGGGTGAGCAGCAGCACGCTTTCACCGGCCGCCAGCGCGGCGGCGGCGGCCTGGAGATACACCTCGGTTTTGCCCGAGCCGGTCACGCCCCAGAGCAGCAGCTCACTGCCCGGCGGCGAGGCCAGGATCGCCTCCAGGGCCTGCTGCTGGGCTGTGGTGAGCGACCGTGGCGTGCTGTGGTCGCCGCCGGGCAGGCCATGGGCCCGAGCAGCCGTCTCCGGGCCCGGCAGACGGGCTGTGAGGCACACCCCGCCCCCACGGCGCAGCCCCTCCACCACCGAACGGCTGAAGCCCCATCCGCCACAGACATCGCGCAGCCAGGCCCCGCCCCCGCACTGGTGCAGGGCCTCCAGCAACTGCTGCTGACGTGGACTGGCCGCTGCCGCGTCCGCCGTCGCGCTCACCCACTGGAGCGGGCGCGGCCCGGCCGGCTGGGATGGGCGCCACTGGCCAAGCCAGCCCGACGGCAGCGCTGATTTGAGCGTTTTGAACACCGTGGTGTGGCATTGATGGGCCACCTCCTGTAACAACTCCTGCCAGAGGGGATCCACGGCGGCGCGCTGATGCACGGCGGTGATCGCCAGCAGCCGCACCGCCTGCAGATCGGGCGGAAGGGCCTTGAGCGCCTCCACCACCAGTCCCACATGGGGCCGTCCACGCAGTGGCACCCGCACCAGATCGCCGGCGGCGATCTCAAGATGCTGGGGATTGGCATAGGTGAAGATGCGGCCTTCCCGACCGGCTTCCACCCAGACCTGCCAGCAGATCACTGCCGTGGAGGGTGGGGCGGGTGCATCGGCCACGACGAGCTGCTGCGTTTGCCTTGCAAACACCATGGGTGTTTCTTAAGGTGATCAGGTTGAGCAGTCCAAACGGCTGCTGTCGGAACCAGGCAGAGTTCCGTCCAGAGGGAAGATCTGAAGCCAGCCATACGGATTTTTCTCCGCAGGGCTGCTGGGTCTGCGACCACCCCTGACAGCCCTGCTCTGGCCTTCGCGCCGCCGTTGTCGTTTCCGGTCTGGTTCCATCTCGTTAGGGCGCTCGATTTCCCATCGTGCCTGGCACTTCGGCGAATGCCGCGGGGCCTCGGCACGTTGGTTGACGTCGATGCCATCACGCCAACGGGGCGACCTCTCCAGAACGCTTCTCCCAGCCTTCGTTTTCAACCCGTTTCGCCCTTCCCCCTATGAGCCCAGCTGCTGCGGCCAAGCCCAAGATTCCTGCTGCCACAATCCTTGCTGTGTCCTCGCCCAACGGTGAGGAAACGTTGATCCAGCCCAAACCCGCGAAGGCTGTCAAGAGCAGGTCCAAGCCCGCTGCTGCCGCAGCCTCTGCCGAAGGTGAAGCGACAGCCACCACCAAGGCGGCGGCCGAAGCCAAGCCCAAGGCCACCCGCACCCGCAAGCCGGCGGCGGCCAAAGCCGCCAAGGTGGCAGCGGCTCCTGTCAAGGACGCTGAGGCCGTGGACGCCGTTGATGACGTCGAGTCGCTCGACCTTGATGGCATCGCCGACGAGCTGCTCGCCCAGGCCGACGACAGCACCAAGGCCAAGAAGGAGGCCAAGGCGGCTTCCGCCAAGGCTCTGGCCAGCATCAAGGTGGGCCCGAAAGGGGTGTACACCGAGGATTCGATCCGGGTTTACCTCCAGGAGATCGGCCGCATCCGCCTGCTGCGCCCCGATGAAGAGATTGAGCTGGCCCGCAAGATCGCCGACCTTCTCCACCTCGAGGAGCTTGCCGCCCAGTTCGAGCAGGACAACGGCCACTACCCCGACACCAAGGAGTGGGCGGTGCTGGTGGACATGCCGCTGGTGAAGTTCCGCCGCCGCCTGATGCTCGGCCGCCGCGCCAAGGAAAAGATGGTGCAGTCGAACCTGCGCCTGGTGGTGTCGATCGCCAAGAAGTACATGAACCGCGGCCTTTCCTTTCAGGATCTGATCCAGGAAGGCAGCCTCGGCCTGATCCGTGCCGCTGAGAAGTTCGATCACGAAAAGGGCTACAAGTTCTCCACCTACGCCACCTGGTGGATTCGTCAGGCGATCACCCGCGCCATCGCCGATCAGAGCCGCACCATCCGCTTGCCTGTTCACCTCTACGAAACGATTTCCCGCATCAAGAAAACCACCAAGGTGCTCAGCCAGGAATTCGGCCGCAAACCTACCGAAGAGGAGATTGCGGAGAGCATGGAGATGACGATCGAGAAACTGCGTTTCATCGCCAAATCCGCCCAGTTGCCTATCTCCCTGGAAACTCCGATCGGCAAGGAGGAGGATTCCCGCCTTGGCGATTTCATCGAGGCGGATATCGAGAATCCCGAGCAGGATGTGGCCAAGAATCTGCTGCGAGAGGATCTCGAAGGTGTGCTTGCCACCCTCAGCCCGAGGGAGCGCGATGTGTTGCGCCTGCGCTACGGCCTTGACGATGGCCGGATGAAAACCCTTGAGGAGATCGGTCAGATCTTTGACGTGACCCGCGAGCGCATTCGCCAGATTGAAGCCAAGGCGCTGCGCAAACTGCGGCACCCCAATCGCAACGGGGTGCTGAAGGAGTACATCAAGTAACCTCCAATCGTCAGCGTTCCCTCCGTTTTGCCCGCATCGGTCGTCGCGTCTGCCGGGTCTACCCCGGCAGCGAGGGTCACCATTGTTCTGCCCACCTTCAACGAGCGGCAGAACATCCAGCCCATCCTCCAGCAGTTGCTGGCTCTGCGTGATCGCTTTCAGCTGGAGGTGATCGTCGTTGACGATGATTCCGCCGATGGAACGGCTGATTTCGTCAAGGAACTGGCGCATGGGGAGCCTTGCCTGCGCCTCATCCGCCGCGTGGGGCGCTCAGGCCTCTCCAGCGCCATCAAAGAAGGCCTGCTGGACAGCACCGGCGATCTTGCCGTGGTGATGGATTGTGATGGCCAGCATGAGCCCGCGGCGGTGGCGGCGGCGCTGGAGCTGTTGCTGGCCCGCAACGTCGATCTGGTGATCGGCAGCCGCTTTCACCCAGAGGCTTCCATCAAGGGGTTGAGCGACAAACGGGAAGGGGGATCGGTGCTGGCCAATCGCCTGGCACGTTTCACCCTGCCCCGCTATCGCCACCTCAGCGATTTCATGAGTGGCTTTTTCGCCCTGCGCCTCGACCGCTGCCTGCCGATGATCCGGCAGGTGGATTCTCAGGGGTTCAAATTTCTCTACGAGCTTCTGTCGATCAGCCGCGGGCATCTGTTTGTCGAAGAAACCCCGCTCACCTTCCAGCCCCGCACCTTCGGAAGCTCCAAGCTGGACATCTCCGTTCTGTGGGACTTCGGCGTTTCGATCATCCACACGTTGCTGCTGCGGATGGTTCCACGGCGTGCTGTGAGTTTTGCCCTGGTTGGTGTTTCCGGGATCGGCGTGCAGCTGTTGGTGTCCAACCTCTTAATCCTGCTGGGCTTCTCCTTTGTGGCCTCGTTGCCACCGGCTGTGATCGCCTCGGCCTGTAGCAATTATCTCGTGAACAACACCCTCACCTTCCGCCACCTGCGGCTCAAGGGTTTCCCTCTGTTTGCCGGGCTTGTCAAGTTTCTGGTGGTGGCCTCGTTGCCGATGCTCGCGAACATCGGCCTGGCCAGTGTGTTTTACACGAGGGTGGCGAGTGACACCCTCTTCGCCCAGATCGCCGGTATTGCCGTGGTGTTTGTGTGGAACTACGCTGCTTCATCGCGTTTTGTCTGGAACACCCCCTGAGCGGAAGTCATCCGCTTGCACCCGATGGCCATTGACCTGATCGCCATAGACCTGATGGCCTTTGGTTCGATTTCCCTGGCTCTCATTCCCCTCGATTCAGACCCTTCTCGGCTCCAGTTGGATGTGTTGAAATCCGATCTGTCTCAGCGCCTCCCCAGTCCCGCCGCTCTGGCGTCCCGCCGTCGGTGGCTGCTCCCTCCTTCCCCAGCCTGCCTCCTGATCGCATGCTCGTGATCTCCTCGCTGCAGGCGCGCCCGGCCCGCCTGGCCTTGGTGACTGCCGCCGGTCTGCTGCTGCTCTGCTGGCTGGCCTTCTTCAATCACCTGGGCACGCTCAGCTTGATGGACAAGACCGAAGCCCTCTTTGTGGAAGTGGGCCGGGAGATGCTGCTGCGCAACGACTGGATCACGCCCCACTGGAACGGCGAGCCGTTCTTTGACTATCCGGTGTGGGGGTACTGGATGGTGGCCCTCAGCTTCCGCCTCTTCGGCGTCAGCGCCTGGGCTGCCCGGTTGCCGGTGGCGCTGATGGCCAGCCTGGTGGTGGTGGCGGGGTTCGTGCTCCTGTGGCTGCTTGCTGAAGGCGAAGCCACGCCGGCTCGCCTGCGGCGCTCCTGGCTGGGGGCGGTGTTGCTGGCGCTCAACCCCGCCTGGGTGGGCTGGGGGCGCAGCTCCGTCACCGACATGTTCCTCTCCAGCGCCATCACGCTCTCGCTGTTCGGCTTTTTCCTGGCGTACAGCCAGGTGGACAGGCCCGTGCTGCGGCGCGTGGGCTACGTGGTGATGCCTGTGTTCAGTGCCATTGCGGTGCTCGCCAAGGGACCCGTGGGTCTGGTGCTGCCGGGGGCGGTGATTGTGGTGTTCCTGCTTTGCCAGGCCCAGCTGCTCACGGTGCTGCGCCAAATGCCGATGCTGCAGATGGCTGTGCTGTTCCTGGCGGTGGGCAGTCCCTGGTACGTGTGGGCTGCAAAGGTGAACGGCGCCGACTTTCTTGGCGGCTTCTTCGGCTTCAGCAACCTGCAGCGCTACACCTCGGTGCTCTACGGCCATTCCGGCCCTTGGTACTTCTATCTGCCCTGGTGCGTGATCCTGCTGCTGCCGTGGTCGCTGTTTCTGCCGTTGGCCATGGTGCGGCTGCGCTATTGGCAACTGGGCCACTGGCGCCGGCAACTCCGCACCGCCCAGTTGGCCCCGTTCTGCCTGGTCTGGTTTCTGGTGGTGCTGGTGTTTTTCTCTGTCGCCAGCACCAAGCTCGCCGGATATATCCTGCCCCTGATTCCCGCCGGTGCGCTGCTGGTGGCGTTGTTCTGGCAGCCGCTGCCCGCTGCGGCGGCCCCCTTACCGGCCACCGACCGCTGGCAGAAGTTTTTCGGCTGGCTGAATGCGCTGCTGTTGGCGGTGATGGCCACTGCCGCCGTGATGGCCCCGCGCTGGGCCGCTTCCGACCCCGCCTATCCCGGCTTTGCCAAGGCCCTCAACAGCTCCGGGTTGCCGATGCTGCTGGGGGTGCTGCTGGCGGTGGCGGCGATCGCGATGGTGGTGCAGCTCCTGCGTCGCGGCCCACTGCAGCACCTGTGGCTGCCAGATGCGGCGGCCTTTGCCGGCGTCCTCCTGCTGGTGGTGCCAGGACTTGCCCCGTTGATGGAGAGGGAGCGACAGCAACCCGTGCGCGAGCTCGCCGTTCTCGCCGGCCAGCTGGCTGGACCGCAGGAACCGCTGCTGGTGGTGGGCTACATGCGCTACAGCGTGGTGTTCTACAGCGGCCGGCCCGTGCAGTTCTTTGGCAGCGTCAAAGGGGCCCGTCGGGGCTTGCGGGACAGCCAGCCGGCCAGCGTGCTGGTGTTCGGCGAACAGCGCAAGCTCGAGGACCTCAACACGGAGGGGGGGCAGGTGCAGACCCTGGCCAGCCGCGGCAATCACCGCCTGCTTCGTTACGTGCCCGGGCCGGCAGCGGTGAAGGGATCAGAGCCCCGCCCCGGCGGCGCCGGTTCGTGAACCGCTTCCGCCGCTGGTGCCGGCTGTTCGGCGTCCCCAGGCTGCTGGCCTGCGTGATCGCTCTGGGGCTGGTGCTCTGGATCGAGGCCACGATGGTGAACCAGAAGCACCCTGAGCTCGATATCGCCATCCTCGACTGGCTGGGCCAGGTGATTCCTCCCCAGCCGGGCGCCCTGCTCGTGCTTGTGTACAAGCTCAGCGGCACCAGCTTCACCGCCGTACTGGTGGTGGCCGCACTGGTGTTCCTCTACACCAAGCGGGCTTGGAACGAGCTGCGCTGGCTGGCGGTGGGGACGGCTGGAATTCTGCTGATCGTGGATCGCTGGCTCAAGCCGATGTTTGATCGCTCGCGCCCCTCCGACCGGCTGGTGGAGGTGATTGGCCGCAGTTTTCCCAGTGGCCATGCCGCCGGCGCCGTGGTGTTCTATTTCCTCATGTGCATGATCCTCTCCTCGCTCTACCCGCGCCTGCGTCGCCCGTTGTATGTGGGTGCCTCGCTCTGGGTGGCGCTGGTGTGGCTCAGCACCCTCTACTGCCGGGTGCACTGGCCCACCGACATGGTGGGTGGCGCTTGCGTCGGCTTCATCTGGTTCAGCATCTGCGCCGTGAGCCTCCAGTTCTGCGCCCCCCGGCAGACTGGCCCTTCCCTGGGGCGAACCCCTTGACCACACCCGCTTCGCTCAGCACGCTCGCGGCTCTCTGCGGCCTGCGTACGGCGCCGGAGCTCCCTGCCGCGGCCCGTCAGGCGCTGCGCAGTGAACTCGACCAGCGGCTGGCGGCCTGTGAATGGTTCACCGTCGGGGTGATGGCACCCTCCGCCTCCCAGGCGGTGGCGGCGCTGCGCGCCTGTGAGAAGGCCCTCGGCTGGGAGCCCCTGCAGGCGCCTGGCACCGGCGCGTTGGCTTCTGAGGCAGGGGATCCCGCCGCTGTGGCCGGTCCGGTGTTTCTCAAGGGCAACCAGCGCACCGGTCTGTTTCTGCTGCGTCCGGAATCCGGCCTCGGCTGCGGCCTGCTGATCACCGGCCACAGCAGCGTGGCGCCCGAAGCGGAAGACACCTGGGGCCCGTTCCCGCTCGATTTCTTCGCCTGACCCGGACCTGTTCCCGCTGATGGATCAGGCTCTCTGTTACGTCGCCTGGCCTGCGGCCGGCCTGTCCTTAGGCTGGGCGGCTGTGAAACGGCCGTGACGCCGAAGTGAGGACTGACGTGATGGCCGGCTCCACCCTGCGCATTGCCTCCCGCCGCAGCCAGCTGGCGATGGTGCAGACCCACTGGGTGCGGGATGCCCTCTCCGCTGCCCATCCCTCGCTGGAGATCAGCATCGAGGCGATGGCCACCCAGGGCGACAAGATCCTTGATGTGGCGCTGGCCAAGATCGGCGACAAGGGCCTGTTCACCAAGGAACTGGAAGCCCAGATGCTGGTCGACCAGGCCGACATCGCCGTCCACAGCCTCAAGGATCTGCCCACCAACCTGCCTGAGGGGCTGATGCTCGGCTGCGTCACCGAGCGGGAGGATCCCGCCGATGCCCTGGTGGTGCACGCCCGCCATGCCGACAAGAGCCTGGCCACCCTGCCGGAAGGCAGCGTGGTGGGCACCAGCTCGCTGCGCCGGCTCGCCCAGCTGCGCCACCACTACCCCCAGCTCACCTTCAAGGATGTGCGCGGCAATGTGATCACCCGGCTGGAGAAGCTGGATGCCGGCCAGTACGACTGCCTGATCCTTGCCGCCGCCGGCCTGGGCAGGCTGGGGCTGGCTGACCGCATCCATGAACTGATCGACCCTTCGATCTCCCTGCACGCCGTGGGCCAGGGCGCGCTCGGCATCGAATGCCGCGAGGGCGATACCGCCGTGCTCGAAACGATCAAGGTGCTGGAGCACCTCCCCACGGCTCGCCGCTGCCTGGCAGAGCGGGCCTTCCTGCGCCAGCTCGAAGGTGGCTGTCAGGTGCCGATCGGGGTCAACAGCCGCTTCGACGGTGACGAGCTGGTGCTGACGGGCATGGTGGCCAGCCTCGACGGCCAGCGTCTGCTTCGCAACGAGGCCCGCGGCGATCAAACCGAGCCGGAGGCCATCGGCATCGCCCTCGCCCACACCCTGCGCAGTGAAGGGGCGGGCGAAATCCTGGAGGAGATTTTTGCAGCTGTCAGGCCCGAGGCTTGAACCGGCCGGCCCTCCCCAGCCACGGGAGGGTGACAGCCGTGGACTGCCCTTCCAGTGGAGCCTGCTGGCCTGGGCTGCGCTGGTGGGGGTGCTCACCGGCGCGGCCGTGGTGGGCTTCCACTATCTGCTGGGCTTCATCAACAATTTCCTGTTCGGCACGCTTGTGGAGTGGGGCACGGGGCTGCTGGGCAGCGCTCAGCCCGATCCCACCCCACCACCGGAGATCTTCACCACCTCCGCCCCCTCCGGCACCCCGCTGAAGGCGCTGGTGCTGATCGGTCTCGGTGGCATCGGCTTCCTGCCACCGCCTCCACTGCCGCCAGTGCCGGTGCCGCTCCCCGTGCCCGCCAGCGGCCTGGCCGGTTGGTTGACCTCCTGGCCGGTGCTGCTGGCGCCGGTGCTGGGTGGACTGTGTGTAGGGCTGCTGCGCCAGCTCGCGCGTGATCTGGGCCCCAGCCTGCCGAGCCTGATGGCCATGGCTGATGGCGCCCTGCCGGCGACGCCGCGCCTGCCGCTGCTGCGCCTGATTGCCGCCTCACTCAGCCTTGGCAGTGGCGCCTCGCTCGGGCCGGAGGGGCCGAGTGTGGAGAGCGGCGGCAACATCGGCCTCTGGCTCGGCCTGCGCGGGGGGCTCACACCCGATTCCCAGAAGGCACTGGTGGCCGCCGGCGTGGCGGCAGGGCTGGCGGCCGGTTTCCAGGCGCCGATCGCCGGCGTGTTCTTCGCCTTCGAGGGGGCCTACAGCACCATCCCCGGCCGGCCCAGTCTCAGGGCTGTGCTGGTGGCGGCGGTGGCCTCTTCCCTGGTCACGCAACTGTCGCTGGGGGACCAGCCGATCTTCCGCCTGCCCGCCTACGAGGTGCGCTCCCCCCTGGAGCTGCCCCTCTACCTGGGCCTTGGGGTGGTGGCGAGCCTGATGTCGTGGGCGCTGGTGAGCATCCTGGCCGCAGGCCGCAGCGCCGCTGTGCAGCGGCGGGTGGAGCGCCTGCCTGCCGTGCTCGTCAACGCCCTCGGCGGCCTTGGGGTGGGGGTGATGGCGCTCGGTTTCCCGCAGGTGCTGGGCGTGGGTTACGACACGATCGAAGCGCTGCTGGGCAGGGAAGGTGGTGTGGCCTTCACCAGCCTGCTGGCGCTGCTGGCCGTGAAGCTGCTGGCCACGGGGCTCAGCAATGCCAGCGGCTTTGTGGGGGGTGGCTTTGCGCCTGCTCTCTTTCTGGGGGCAGTGCTGGGCAACTGCTACGGCCAGCTGCTGGGCGAAAGCGGCTTCGGCCTGCCGGTGGCCGAACCGCCGGCCTACGCCATGGTGGGCATGGCCGCCGTGCTGGCCGGCAGTGCCCGGGCGCCGCTCACGGCCCTGCTGCTGCTGTTCGAGCTCACCCACGACATCCGCATCGTGCTGCCGCTGATGGCGGCCACGGGGCTGAGCGCCGTGCTGGTGGAGCGATGGCATGGCCTGGCCGATCCAGGCCTGCTGGGGCCCGATCCGGTGGAAGAGGAACGTCGTGCCCGCCTGGCGGGCCTGTCGGTGCGTGCAGCGCTGGAACCGGAGAGACCGCTGGTGCTGCCCGGAACCACCGCTGCGGCAGAGGCGCTGGCGCAGCTGGTGCGGGCCCATGGCCATTGTCTGCTGATCGAGCAGGACGGCTGGGTGGTGGGGCTGGCCACGCTGATGGACCTTCAGCGGGTGATCACCAGCCAGGGGGGGGCGGCGCCGCTGAGCGATTGCCGCCGCGCCGAGCTGATCTGGCTGCCGGCCAGCGCTAGCCTGGCGCAGCTGGAGGACCAGCTCAACCCCAACGGTCTGCGCCAGCTGCCGGTGTTTGAACAGGACGATGGCCCTCAGGCCAAGCTGCCGGCCGGCGTGCCCTGGGCAGGCTTGCGAGCCGATGAGCTTCAAGGCATGGCCAGCCGTGATGGCATGGCGCTTGCGCTGGCCCGTGGGCTCAGCGGGTGATCACCACCGGGGTGCCCACGTCCACCAGGTCGAAGAGTTTGCGCACGTGTTCGTGGAACATGCGCACGCAGCCATTGGTGACCGCCGAGCGGGAGCTGACCGTCCATGCCCAGGCGCTGGGGGTGCCGTGGATGCCGAATTGGTTGGGACCGAGGGTCTTGAAGCCCAGCCAGCGATCACCCAGGGGACCGTTCGGCCCGACGGTGCCTTTCACCTTGCCGGTTTTAGTGCTGGCGTAGATCGGGTTGACCACCTTGCTGGTGACCTGGAAGGTGCCGGTGGGCGTGGGCGTGCGGGCATCACCGATCGCCACCGGCCAGGGGCCATACACCTTGCCGCCCTGCTCAAGCCGGATGTCCCGCTTGCCCAGCCGCAGCACGATCCGTGAGGCCACGACCGGCTGCGCCGTTGGGGTGGCGGGTGACGCGGTGGCTGGGGCAGTGGTGGCTCCACGTGCCGGGCTGTTGGCAGCCGGGGTGGTTCCAGGCGCCGTGATTGTGGGTGTTGAGGCTTCCGGCGCTGCGACCGCAGGTGCCGGTGTGGCCGTGCCCGGCGCCGAGCTGGCCGGACCTGCCGGGGTGGCGGTGGGGAGTGCCAGTGCAGCGGTGCCTGCGAGCAGGGTGGCGCTGCACAGGCTGATCACCAGTGCGCCGGTGGAGCTCACCAGACCACCGGTGGAGGCGCCAGGAGTGCGAAGGTGCGGAAGAACCATTGGGATCGGGCGCATTCAGGTGCCGGTCGTGGGGCTTCAGCCCACAAGTTTGGCATCGATGGTGTCGAGATAGCGCTTTTCGCATTCCTTGATGATGCGAACCGCCTCCTCCACGCCGAAGAATCCATTCACTTTGCAGGTGCCGGGCTTCTTCAGATCCTTGTAGTGCTCCCAGTAGTAGTGGGTTTCCTTCTGCCAGTGGGCGCCCAGCTGCTCGTAGCTGGTGATGTGATCCATGCGCTTGTCATCGGCGATCACGGCGATCACCTTGTCGTCCACTTCGCCGCCGTCGTCGAAGGTCATGATGCCGATGATGCGGGCCTCCACCAGGCTGCCGGGCACCAGCGGCTCGGTCACACCCACGATCTCGATGTCGAGCGGGTCCCCGTCTTCATCCCAGGTGCGGGGGATGCAGCCGTAGGCGAAGGGATAGGCCAGGGAGGAGTAGCCCACCCGGTCGAGTTTGAGATGGCCGGTTTCGGTGATCAGTTCGTATTTGTTGATCGTCATCGAATTGAGCTCGACGATCGTGTTCAACCGCAGTTCCGCTTCGTCGGCGAAGGCCGGCAGCACATGCAGCAGGTTGAGCATCGTGCGGCTGGGCGGATGGTCGATGTTCGCCATGGCGATGGGAAACGAGCGGCGCGGCCGATCCTACGGAGTGCCCCAGACCGGCCTCACTCAGGGGCTTGCACGAAGGCGCATGGGAACGGCCTTGTTCTCAGGTCACCCTCAGACTCGGCCTCGAATCACCATGCACCCTGACGGCCTCACCCTCTGTCAACCACGCTCGCTGACGGCCGCGCCACCAGCCCCCCCGCAGGCGCTCGCCTTGCCTTATCCACCGGCTCAGTGGCCGACGCTGCTCAGCAACTGCTGCACCTTGGCTTCCAGATAGGTGAGGAACGGCGTGGCGCTGAGACGCTCCCCCGTGACCTGCTCCACCAGCTCCTCCCCGTTCACCGCCCGCCCCAGCGGCCAGACGTGGGCCGCCAGCCACTGCTGCAGCGCCTGTTCCTGGCCGGCGGCCACGTGTGCCTCGATCGACCCGATCTGCCGCTCCATCGCCTCGGCCAGCTGGGCGCTGATCAGATGGCCGAGGGCATAGGAAGGGAAGTAGCCGAACAGGCCTTCAGCCCAGTGGATGTCCTGCAGGCAGCCCTCGCTGTCGCTGGCTGGCCGCAGGCCCAGCAGTTCCACCATGCGCCGGTTCCATTCACCGGGCAGGTCGGCCACAGGCAGACCTCCCTCCAGCATGGCCAGCTCCAGCTCGAAACGCAGCACGATGTGCAGGCAGTAGCTCAGTTCATCGGCTTCCACACGAATCGGGCCGGGCCGCATCGGGTTCAGCCCCCGCCAGAAGCCATCGATGCCGCCCCAGCGATCTGCACCGGCGCCGGCCACGAAGCGTGGCTGCCAACGGGCGGCGAAGGCGCGGCCGCGGGCCACCCGGCATTCCCAGAACAGCGACTGGCTCTCATGCACCCCCATCGAGGTGGCCTCGCCGAGCGGCCAGGGGAAGTAGTGGTCGGTGCTGCGGGGCAGGCCCTGCTCGTAGAGCGAATGCCCCCATTCGTGGGCGGTGGCCAGGAAGGAGGAGAACGGCTGCCCGGGCACCACGCGTGTGGTGATGCGGAAATCCTGAGGTCCGACCGTGCAGGAGAAGGGGTGAGCGGACCGGGAGCGCTGGCAGCGCGTCGGGTCGTAGCCCCAGCTGTCGAGCAGCTCACTGCAGAGGCGTTCCTGCTCCGTCTCCGGCAGCTCGGCGGTGGCGGTGCTCTCCCCACCCTGCTGGGCGGTGGCGGCGGCCACCTGCTCCAGCAGCACCGGCAGGGTCGCCTTCAGCGGGGCGAACAGCTCCTGCACCCGCGCTGTGCTGATGTCGGGTTCGAACGGCTGGGCCAGCACCTCCCAGGGGCTGCGCGGCGCCAGCTCGGCGCTGGCCAGTTGCCCGGCCTGCTCCTGGCGCAGGGCGATCAGCTCTGCAAGGGCGGGGGCGAAGGTGGGGAAGTCGTTGTGGCGGCGGGCGTTCTGCCAGAGGGCGTTGCCCTTCGACTGCGCCCTGGCCAGGCTGGTCACCAGCGCAGGGTCGAGGCAGCGCTGCCGTTCCAGTTCGAGGCGCACCAGCTGCAGGTTGCGGCGCCGCTCGGCGGGTGCTGAGGCCCCCAGTTCCGCCTCGGCGGCCGCCACCAGTTCGGCGTAGTGGGCGCTGCTCTGACGGGCATGGATCTGGCTCGCCAGCAAGGCCAGCTGCTCGCCGCGCCACTCGGCCCCGGCCGCAGGCATCACCGTGTTCTGGTCGTAGTAGAGCGCGCTGCTGATCGATCCGAGCACCCTGGTTTCGTGCAGGTGATCCTGCAGGAGTTGCAGGGCGGTGGCCGGCTCGGACATCGGAGGAGCTGCGGTGGCGAGGTCCAGCATGGCGTCCTCGCTCATGCGGCCGGCGGCTGGTCTGAGGCGGGCGTGCCGGCGTGCTCCCAGATCAGTTCCATGGCCACGGCGCCTTCCAGGCTCTGCTTCACCGGGCAGCTTTCCGCCGCGCGCTGCAGCAACTGGCGATGATCCGCCGCCAGGCCCTCCGGCAGGGTGATCCACACCGTGAGCGCCTCGATGCGGCGTCGACCGGAGCGGGTCATCGTTTTCTCAACCCGGGCCCGGCTCCCCTCCAGCGCCCAGCCGTGCCGCTGGGCCGTGATGCCCATCACCGTGAGGATGCAGGTGGCCAGGGCCGTAGCCACCAGATCGGTGGGGGAGAAGCGCTCGCCCTTGCCTTCGTTGTCCAGCGGAGCATCGGTGAGCAGGGAGGAACCGGAGGGTTCATGCAGGGCCTGGCAGCGGAGCGAACCTTCGTACTGGCACTGGATGGTGGTCATCGCGGCGAGGCCGATCGTGTCTGCCCCTGAGAATGGCAGCGGAGTCTTCTGGCGGAATGCGATGACGGCCCCGGACATCCTCGTGCTCGCGGCCGGCACGGAAAGCACCGCAGCGGTCGCCAAGCTCTCCCATGCCATTCAGCTGTCGGTGGCGCCGGTGTTCCTGCTCACGGGCATCACCGGCCTGCTGAGCATGTTCACCCAGCGGTTGGCACGGATCGTCGACCGCACCCGCCTGCTGCAGGAGGCTCTCGCTCGGGGCACCACCCTGGAGGCGCGCCGCTTGCGCAAATCGCTGGATGTGCAGAAGAAGCGCATGTTTTTGATCAACCGCGCCATCTTCTGCGTCACCTTCACAGCGCTGCTGATCGCCGCGGTGGTGGCTGTGATGTTTGTGAGTGCGGTGGCGGTTTTGGATCTTGCCGCCATCCTGGTGCCAGCCTTCGTGCTGGCGATGCTGATGCTGATCGTGGGGCTGGTGCTTTTTCTGCAGGAGGTGCAGCTGGCGATTTCCCAGAATCCCAAGCGTTACTACTGAACCTGCCGATGCGCCAGGCGCAGTGACCGCGCGCTTCGGTATTGAAGCTTCAGGGCATTGCCTGGCCCGTGCGGTAGTGAAACTGAATGGGGCGCCAATGCGTTTTCAGAGGATTGCGTGTCTCCAGGCTGGTGTGAGTGACCGGTGTGGCGCAAAAAATGAGAAGAATAGGGTGCTGTTCTAACGGTGCCCGAGCGATGGCACGGCAATTCTTCTGCAATTCGCCATGGAAACGGCTACCCTCACACGACTTCGTTCTGTACGACTTTGCCCGGCCGTGCACATTTACCCACCCGCCCAATGTGGTCGATTTGGCCCCTGTCGGGGATGTTCCAGGCTGCTAACCGTCTTCAGATGGACCATGTCCCTGTTCTGTCCATCCCATGGCTGGCGTTGTTACCTTTGATACCCCAGTTGTCTGCACAAAGGCAACTCGACCATCTGCCGCTGCGGCATTCAGCGGCAGACTCGCCGGAAGATTGATGGATTTCAACCCGTTCATACAATCTGATCTGGAGCACGATGAAGCCACCAGGAAGCTACTCTCTGGTCGCTCGCTGCTGTGTGTGAGCGCTCGGCGCATGATGATCGGCCACATGGAAATTCTGCTGGAAAGTGTGGTCTGTTCACTGCATAGCGCCACTACTGAGGAGGCTGGCTTGAAGCATCTTCAGCAGCTCGTGCCCGATCTTGTGCTGGTGGGTGAATTCCTTGAAGGAAGCACGGGAATGGCTTTCATTCGCAGGATCAAGCATCGCCATCCCCACCTGCCGTGCCTGCTGATCTTGCAGAACGAAACATCGGACGTGCTGGAGGAAGCGTTCGCCTCGGGCAGTGATGGCATCTGTCTAGAGCGCTATGCGGGCCGGGGTTATATCGTCACGGCGCTCAAGGTGATCCTTGATGGCGGCATCTACATGGATGCCCCTCTGTTGACGATAATGCTGAAGGGTACGTTCAGCTCCGTTGGGGAAGTCAGGACACGGCTGACCCCCCGCGAACGCGATGTGCTCTGCAAGCTGGTGGAAGGGTACGGAAATGCAGAGATCGCTGCCCAGCTGCTCGTGTCAGTGGAAACGGTGCGAACCCACATGAAGGCGATTCGAAGCAAACTGGGAGCACGCAATCGCAACCATGCTGCCTTGATCGCCATTACCACCGGGCTGGTGCGCTGGCAAAAGGGACCGAGCCAAGGCCGTGATCCCCTGTGATCATTTCTTGCGGCAATAGCCTCCGCCGATGTTCATCCAGCCCGACTGACAGGCTTCTCCATCCCGTGGACTCACGGTGTAAGAGGTGACCCCGAGGGTACTGCACTTGCCGTTGAAGGTGTCGACATACCCGAGCGGACACATTCCTTCTCGCTTCGGGATCACCTGCTGTGCAATGGCCCCGCCCGCCAAAGCCCCACCCGCCAGCGGAACCATGAGCAGCGCCATCAGGCCAATAGGAAGCTGTGCGGCACGCCATGAAGCAAGGGGAAGGGGAGCCATTGGAAATCTGTTGTGATGGCGCAACCATAGAGACTAAAGATGACCCAATCATGACCGCCCGGCCTGTTTTCCATGCTCTGTCAGTACTTGTCGCAACTGCGAGTTTCCACCGAGGGTGAGGGCTTCACCGACCTGACATCTCAGTTGGCTGCCTGCGTGACCGCTTCTGGACTCCGCCAGGGCGTTCTCAATGTGTTGCTCCGGCATACCAGCTGCAGCCTGACGATCAATGAAAACGCCGATCCCCGTGTGTTGCTGGACCTTGCTGCGTTTCTGCAGGCGCTGGTGCCGCAGGAAGGGGTGCGCCCGCTCAGTGGGCAAGGCCGGCTGCGGCCCTGGGTGCATGACGACGAAGGCCCCGACGACATGCCGGCCCATGTGCGCACGGCACTGACGGCCAGCACCCTGTCGCTGCCGTTTGAGCAGGGCCGCCTTTTGCTCGGCACCTGGCAGGCGGTCTACCTCTGGGAGCACCGCGCCGCGGGCAGTTGCCGTGAGCTGAGCCTCCATCTGCTGGGGGAATGAGCAGCCTTCAGGGGGGATGAACAGTTCCGGCGGAAGAACGGCGAGGCTCGCGCCCGACCACGCCTATGGCTTTGGGCTCTACCTGTCCACCTCTGGGAGTGCCCGTCGCACCCCGAGGCCCTTGGAGACGCAGGCAACAGCAGAGACTTGCCGCAACACTGTGAGGCCATGGGAAGAGAAACCCCACGGCAGACTGACCCCACGGCAGAGTGAGGCCATGGAGAGAGCGCCATCCTCCCGGGCCCCGGTGCAGCCGGTGCCGATTCCTGCTTCTGCGCGCATAGCCGCTGGCTCCATGGCCGGGAGCAGCCCAGACCGCAGCCTCGGTTCTACCCCCGTCTCGGCCCCCGAGCCCAGCCACGGCTTTAACGACGAGCTGACGGCGGAAATCCTGCGCCTGCGCTGTGAGATCACTCAGCTGCACTGCTCCATCGGCGCCCTCACCGCTGCGATCACCGCCCTGGCAAGCCGACCGCCTGGTTCCTGCATGGAGCCGCCAGCAGAGCTTGGGCCACCGATGGCCACGGTCTCCCCCGCCACCCTGCTGGCGCTGCGCAGCGGCGAACGGCTCAATGGTGAGGTGCAGCGTCGCCTGCGTCTGGGCGGCGATGCCGACAGCGACACCGAACTCGACCTCCTGATTGATCGGCTCCATGACCTCAGCGATGCCGGCAGCTGAATCAGAGGGCTGGCGTACCCCCTGGGCGTGCTTCCACCCGCTTGCGCGTCTGGGCCTGCTTGCCATCCTGGTGGGAGCGCTGTTCTGCGGACCTGTCATGGCGGCCCAATTGCTCACCCCTGAGGAGATCAAGGCGCTGCCCGCTCAGCTGCCGGGCTGGAGCATGAGCAACGGCAAGCTCCATCGCACCTTTGTATTCGCCGATTTCAACGCCGCCTTCGGTTTCATGGCCCGGGTGGCCCTGCTGGCGGAAACCCTTGGCCACCATCCGGAATGGAGCAACGTCTACAACCGCGTGGTGATCGATCTCACCACCCACGATGCGGGGGGCCTCTCCAGCCTGGACCGGGAGCTCGCGCGGCGGATCAACAGTCTGCTCACTCCCTGAGCATCAGATCCTGAAGGCTGGATCCAAGAGGCCTGGATCTCAAGCAGCCGGATCTCAGAGGTAAGGATCCATGACAGCACCCGCCTCCAGGATTCCCGGGTTCAAGAAGCCCTGATCCAAGACCCTGGGTCCAAGAAGACTGGGACCGGGAAGATTGGGACCGGAAAGACTGGGACCGGCAAGACTGGTTCCGAGAGGGCTGAATCTCAATCTGAGCCATGACCTCTGGCCAGGCTGGGCCCAGTTTTGGGCGTGTCGTCCGTGCCGCCGCAGCCGATCCGCTCCCAGAGCGACATCAGCAGCGTGGTCGGGTCATCACCGGCGCGGAAGCGCAGGGTGTGCCGCTGCTCCAATGGCGTGAGCGGTTCGACCTGGCTGCGTTGCAGCGCCGCCACGGCCAGATCGGCATCGCTGGGGTCGTCGTTGCGCTGCAGGCGCGTCCGCAGGCGTGTCTCGATCAGTTCAGCTGAGGCGTCCACGTCAACGATGCACCAGGGCACCCCCAGCTCCTGGGCCAGGGCGGTGGCCCGTTGGCGGCTGGCGAGGCGCAGGTGGGTGGCATCGAGCAGCACGGCACGCCCGGTCTTCAGGCCTGTGGCGGCCTGCTCCAGCAGCGCCGCTTCGGTGCGGGCATGGGCTTCGGCGCTGTAGAGGCGGTCCCGCTGTTCACCGCTGGAGCGGGCCAGGGGGTCCAGCCCGAACAGCGCCTTGCGCACCCGGTCGCTGCTGATCGTCTCGGCGATCAACCAGGGAGCCAGCAGGGCGGCCAGGTGGCTCTTGCCGCAGCCCGAGAGGCCCCGCAGCAGGATCAGCGGCGGCGGTTGCAAGCCGGTGCGGGCATAGGCGAGTGCCAGCGACAGGTGGCCGCGCGCACCGCGTTCAGCCGCCAGGCGTTCGGTGGCGGCGCGGTCGTGCTCGGCCCAGCTGACCGTTTCCACCTTGGCCCGCACATGGGCCCGGTAGGCGCAGAACAGGTTGAGCACCGCCGGATCGATCGGGCGGCCGTAACCCGCCAGCAGCGCTTCCGCCTGCTCGGCATGGCCGCTGGCCTGCAGTTCCATCACCAGGAAGGCGAGATCGGAGGCGCCATCCACCTCCCGCAGCCCCGCATTGAATTCCACGCAATCGACGATCAAGGGGCCGGGCTTTTCCTCCAGCAGCACGTGCTCGAGGCGCAGGTCGCCATGGCCGTTCACGCCCCAGTCGGCGGAGATCCGTGCGGCCAGGGTGTGGCGCTGCCGGCGCAGCTGTGCGGCCAGGCTGCTCACCAGGGCGGCATGCACCGGGGCGGGAAACAGTGCGGGCACGGCGCTGGCGGTGGCCTGCACGTTGCTCGCCAGCACGCGGGCGAAGCGCCGGATGGCGGCGCGGCCATCGGCGCCGGGCCTGCCATTGGCCTTGTGAAAGCGGGCGATGACGCCCCCCAGGGCCCGCATCTGCGCGGGCGGCACGGGGCCGGCTTCGAGCCGGGCACGCAGGGTGCGCTGCCGATCGAAGCGCCGCATCACCACCACCGGCTCTCCTGCCAACGCCCGCACGCCCAGGTAGATGGGCGCGGCCAGGCGCTGGTTCAGCCGCACCTCCTCCCGGCACCAGTGCCAGCGCCGCTCCAGGCTGCTGTAGTCGAGCAGATGCCAGAGCTGCAGCGGCTTCTTGAGCTTGTAGGCGTGGCGCGGGGTGAGGAACACCACGCTGATGTGGGTCTGCACCACCTGCACCTGCCGCTCGTCGGCCGCCACGCCCTGCCAGTCGGCCAAGGGATACACCGATGGCCGGCTGAGGGCAGCGATCGTGACGGCCAGACTGGCCGCAGCCGCTGCGCTGGTCGGCGGGGGCGCGTCACTCATCGGCGCGCCTCCAGCAGGGGCCTCATGCGAGCGCAGGCTCCACCTGGCGCTGGGGTTGGAAGTGCAGCCGCTCGCCCAGCACTGACACCCCCACGCTGGAACCTTCGCCGTAGGTACCGGCCAGGATCGCCTTGGCGATCGGGGTTTCCAGCTCCCGCTGAATCGCCCGCTTCAGCGGCCGTGCGCCGTACACGGGGTCGTACCCGGCGGTGGCGAGCCAGTCGAGTGAGGCGGCATCAAGCTCAAGCCCGATCTTGCGATCGGCCAGCCGCAGCCGCAGCCGCTCCACCTGGAGCTCCACGATCTGGCGCAGTTCCTCGGCCCGCAGGCTGTGGAAGATGATCGTTTCATCGAGGCGGTTGAGGAATTCGGGGCGGAAGTGGCCGCGCAGGGCCTCATTCACCCGCCGCTCCATTTCGCCGTGGCGGGCTGGATCACCGGCCAGATCGAGAATCGAGGCACTGCCGATGTTGCTGGTGAGGATCAGCACGGTGTTGGTGAAATCCACCGTGCGTCCCTGCCCATCGGTGACGCGGCCGTCATCGAGGATCTGCAGCATCACATTGAACACATCGGGGTGGGCCTTCTCCACCTCGTCGAACAGGATCACCGCGTAGGGACGCCGCCGCACCGCTTCGGTGAGCTGGCCGCCTTCCTCGTAGCCCACATAGCCGGGAGGCGCTCCGATCAGGCGGCTCACGGCGTGCTTCTCCATGTATTCGCTCATGTCGATGCGCACCATGGCGTCGGCGCTGTCGAACAGCTGAGCCGCCAGCGCCTTGGAGAGCTCGGTCTTGCCCACGCCGGTGGGGCCGAGAAACAGGAACGAGGCGATCGGCCGATTGGGATCGGACAGGCCGGCGCGGGAGCGTTGGATCGCATCCGCCACGGCGGTCACCGCCTGCTCCTGGCCGATCACGCGGCGGTGCAGTTCCGCTTCCAGATGCAGCAGTTTGTCCATCTCCGACTGCACCAGCCGTGCCACAGGAATGCCGGTCCACTTGGCGATCACCTCGGCAATGTCGTCTTCGGTGACCTCCTCGCGCAGCAGGGTCTTGTCGGCACCGGCGGCATTGAGCTCGCTCTCTTTGGCTGCCAGTTTCTTGTTCAGTTCCGCCAGGGTGCCGTATTCGAGCTGGGCCGCCTTGTTGAGGTCGTAGCTGCGCTTGGCCTGCTCCACCTGCAGCTGCACCTGCTCGATTTCTTCCTTGATGGCGCTGAGCTCGTCGATCGAGCCCTTTTCCTTCTGCCACTGGGCATTGAGGCCGCTCTGCTGCTCACTCAGCTCGGCCAG
This sequence comes from Synechococcus sp. CS-1333, assembly GCF_025128015.1. Lineage (NCBI taxonomy): Bacteria > Bacillati > Cyanobacteriota > Cyanophyceae > Synechococcales > Synechococcaceae > Synechococcus > Synechococcus sp. CS-1333. The sequence continues at coordinate 35,597 of NZ_JAHLYO010000032.1, read as the reverse complement.
TTCCCGCTCCAGCCGTTCGAGCCGATCGCGACTGGCCGCATCGGATTCACGGCCCAGTGACAGCTTCTCCATCTCCAGCTGCAGGATCTTGCGATCGATCTCGTCGATCTCTTCCGGCTTGGAGGTGATCACCATTTTCAGCCGCGCTGCCGATTCATCCATCAGATCGATCGCTTTGTCGGGCAGGAAGCGATCGGCGATGTAGCGGCTGCTGAGCACGGCGGCGGCCACAAGGGCGTTGTCGGCGATGCGCACGCCGTGGTGCACTTCGTAGCGCTCCTTCAGCCCGCGCAGGATCGAGATCGTGTCCTCCACCGTGGGCTGGTCCACGAACACCTGCTGGAAGCGCCGCTCCAGTGCCGGATCTTTTTCGATGTGCTGGCGGTGCTCATCGAGGGTGGTGGCGCCGATGCAACGCAGTTCGCCGCGGGCCAGCATCGGCTTGAGCAGGTTGCTGGCATCCATGGCGCCGCCGCTGGCGCCGGCCCCCACCACCGTATGGATCTCGTCGATGAACAGCACGATCTGACCTTCGGAGGCGGTGACCTCCTTGAGCACGGCCTTGAGCCGCTCCTCGAATTCACCGCGGTACTTGGCTCCGGCGATCAGGGCGCCCATGTCCAGCGACACCAGTTGCCGGTTCTGCAGCGCCGCCGGCACGTCACCGTTGATGATCCGCTGGGCCAGGCCTTCCACGATTGCGGTCTTGCCCACGCCGGGCTCGCCGATCAGCACCGGGTTGTTCTTGGTGCGGCGGCTGAGGATCTGGATCGTGCGCCGGATCTCCTCATCGCGGCCGATGACTGGATCGAGCTTGCCGTCCTTGGCGGCCTGGGTGAGATCACGCCCGTACTTCAGCAGCGATTCATAGGTGCCTTCGGGGTTCTGATCGGTCACGCTCTGGCTGCCGCGCACGGCTTCGATGGCTTGACGCAGTTTCGTGGCATCCACGCCTGCCTGCGAGAGCAGCTGGCGGCCGCAACGGGCGTCGTTGGCGAGGGCGAGCACCAGATGCTCGATCGAGGTGAAGCTGTCGCCGAATTCCTTCTGCAGGGTGGTTGCGTGATCCAGCAGCAGGTTCAGCCCCTTGCCGAGGTACACGCTCTCTGGCGCGGTGGCGAGGCTGGGCTGGCCGCCGATGAAGGCTTCCACCTTCTCGGTGAGCACGGCGGGGTTCACGCCGGCCTTCTCCAGAATCCGCCCTGCCAGCCCCTGCTGGGCCAGGAGTGCGGCGAAGAGGTGCTCGCTTTCCAACTGTTGCTGGCGTTTCTGCTGGGCCAGCTGCTGGGCGGCCACGATGGCGGCCCAGGCCTTTTCGGTGAAGGTTTCGGCAGTGGGGTGCATGGCGGGGTGCGCGCGTTGCGCCGTCGGGGGGAGATGAATTCACCCTATGAATCACTTCTGCGCTGGGCTCAGAGGGAGCACCGAACCGATACCCACAGAAAACCCCCCATGGCGCCCGCGATTACGGCCTTGTGGCGGCGGGAAGCGGGAACTGCATCCGGCGCAGACTCTCCGCCCTGGTGCAACGGCGCACGGGGCAGCCATCGGGCCCATAGACGGCATCGGCCGCGGAGAGGCAGCCCATGCCGTTCTTGCCTGGCACCTGCTCGGGTGTGAGCTGCAGCGGCTGCAGGTTGGAATCAGGGGTGGGCGGCAGCCGTGGGCAGCTCTTCAGCGGCGCCGTGGAGGGGCCGATCGCTTCTGGCTGGTTGGGAGACGGGGTCTGGGCGCGGGCAGGACCCGCCGCTGGCCCGAGCAGGGCGGTGGTGAGGGTGGCCACCGTGGTGAAGGCAAGCGCCGCCCGGCAGACGAAGCCATGGCGCAGGCAGCGCCTGTTGAGAACGCTGTGGCCCCCTGGCTGGCGAAGCGGCGGGGCTGCGGGACTCATGGCCATGGAGGTAGGGGGGCGCCTGCCTAGTCTCGTTGGCCAGGCCATGGATGGTGCGCCCGCCGATGACAGCCCTGCCCCCTGATTCCATCCCGACCGACGAGCTGGTGAGCCGGCTGGCGGAAGAATCGCGGCTGTTCGATGCCACCGCCAGGGATCCGGAGCGCAACTGCTGGCTAGTGGTGCACCGGCATGCCCACGGCGTGTTGCCCAGCGAGTACGACATCCGCGATGTACCGGAAGACCTGTATCTGGCCGTGCTCGCCCGCCGCAAGCAGCTGGGCTGAAGCCTCGTCTGAAACCGCTGGGCTGAAGGCCGTGCCTCAAGGCGCTGGGCTGGCTGTGACGACGCGTGGCTGGCATGGCGCGGGTGTGATGCCCCTCGGGCACCAGCACAGGAAGCTCACGACAGCTGGCTGAGCGGCGGATCGCCGGACGGCATTGCCTTACCGGCTGATCCGCCCAGGCTCCCGCGCGCTCAGACAGAAAATCCGCCCCGGTGAAGAGGCGGATGGCAGATGGAGCCTCAGGCCAGGCTCAAGGATGGGCCGTGAAGATCAAAGCCTTGAGGGGCTTGAGCCTGACAGCGTGAGCGGAAGCAGAGCTCAGGACCAGCCTTCCGAGGACTTCTGCTCGATGTAGGCGGCCACATCAGCAATGTCAGCTTCGGTGAGCTTGCCGCCGAAGGCGGGCATGGCGTTCTTGCCGTTGGTGACCTGGTAGGCGATGGCCGATTCGTGGCCTTCGTTGTAGTTGGCCAGGTAGGCCTCAAGGGCTTCTTTCTTGAGCGTGCGCTCGGCGTTCACGACGTTGCCGCCGCCCATGTGGCAAGCCGCGCAGTTAGCGGAGAACACCTGGCCGCCATGGGCGACATCCGCGGCGAACGAAGGAGACGCGGAACCCAGCAGAAGCGCCAGGGCAAGGGCAACAAATGACAGCAGACGGCGCATCGAAAGGCGTGCAACGAGAAGAAGTTAGGGTCTCGTCCCCACGCGGCGCTGCAGCACGCGGGAGGATCGAAACAATCTCGTTACGCAAGCGGCGCGTGGCGCCAGTTGAGGCGGGCTGCCGTCAACCGGTGTGGCGTCCCAGCCTTCAGCCCACCGCGCCGCGATGCGGCAGGCCAGCGGCGTCGAACACCCGCTCCAGGGTGGGGGCATGGCTCACCAGGCCGAACCTTTCCGGCGGGCTGACCGGGCTGTGGATGAAGTGGCGCTGACGGATGCTGAAGCGATCCCAGGCGTTCACCTCGATCGGCAGCACCTTGATCAGGGCTTCGATCAGCCAGCCGCTCAGGGCCAGGCCGAACGGCGGCCGCCAACACTGGCGCCAGCGGCACAGGCTGGTGATCGCCCCATCCACCGTGACTGCGGGCTGACCCAGCACCAGGCGCCGCACCGGCCCCTGGCCGGGTTCGCTGTTGGGCTGGTGCGGCTGCAGGCACAGGTGGACGCACACCCGGCTGATGTCCACGGCATGAATGAAGTGGAAGCTGGCCTCCGCCCTCAACCAGCGCGCCAGCCACAACCAGCGCACCCCCTCCTGCAGACCGGCGGTGAGGTAGCTGGTGGGGAAGCGATCACCCGGCTGCACCGAGCCGCCGAACACCAGCGTGGGGAACACGGCCACGATCCGCTCCGCCAGCGGGTGCTGCTCCAGCTGCTGCAGGCACAGGGCCTTGGTCTGGATGTACTCGGTGCCGTAGGCCTGCGCTTCCGGCAGCAGCTGCAGGTTGCGATCCAGGATGCTGGCGGTGGAGAAATAGATCACCTGCTGCAGCCGTTCGGGATCGGTGCGGCCCAGCAACTCCTTCACCGCCACCACATTCACCTGCTGGGCCCTCTCGGGATCGCCCCAGGCGGTGGCGGTGTGGATGATGCGGTCGGCGGAGGCGATCGCCTCGGCATGGGGCTCCTGATCGCGCAGGTCACCCACCAGCAGGGTGATGCGCGGATCGTCGGCCGGCACGGCGGTGAGCTTGGCGGGATCGCGCAGCCAGAGCAGCAGCTCCACGTCGCTTTCGCGGTAGAGCTGTTCAGCGATCGTCTGGCCGACGCAGCCGCTGGCGCCGGTGATCAGCACCCGCTGGCGCGGGCCGGGCGATGCGGAACTGCTCAAACAGCCGCCCCGATCCACTCATTCACCGACTTGCCGGCTTCGAAGAACACGCGGGCGTTGTCTTCGGGGGTGCCGGGCAGGATGCCGTGCCCCAGGTTGAGGATGTGACGGCGGCCGCGCGCCTTGAGCACCGTGTCGACGATGCGGGCGCGGATCGCCTCAGGCGTGCCGAACAGCAGGCCGGGATCCACGTTGCCCTGCACCCCGAGGTGCTGGGGCAGACGGGCGCAGCCGTCGGCCATGTCCACGGTCCAGTCGAGGGAGATGAAATCCACGCCGGTGGTGGCCATGCGCTCCAGCACGCCGGCGCTGCCGGAGATGTAAAGGATCAGCGGGGTGTCCGGGTGCTTCGCCTTCACCTGGTCCACCACGCGCTTCTGGTAAGGAGCGGCGAAGGTGTCGTAGTCGATCGGGCTGAGCTGACCGGCCCAGGAATCGAACAGCTGCACCACCTGGGCACCACTTTCGATCTGGTAGCTCACGTAGGTGGCGATCGAATCGGCCAGGTGGCCCAGCAGCTGATGCAGCAGCGCCGGCTCCTGGAACGCCATCGCCTTGATCACGGCGTAGTTCTTGCTGCTCTTGCCTTCCACCGCATAGGCGGCAAGGGTCCAGGGAGCGCCCACGAAGCCGAGCACGGCCGCCTGGTTGCCCACGCTCTGGCGCAGCCTGCCCAGAACCTCGCCCACGAAGGGCAGGGCTGCGGCGGGTTCCAGTGGCCGCAGGGCATCCACCTGGGCCTGGCTGCGGATCGGCGGATCGATGATCGGCCCCTTGCTCTCGATGATGTCGAAATCGATGCCGATGCCCGGCAGCGGCGTGAGGATGTCGGAGAACAGGATCACTCCGTCGGGCGCGAAGGCCTCAAACGGCTGCATCGAGATCTCGTAGGAGAGGTCGGGGATCTCCGAGCGTTCCCGGAAGCCGGGGTGGCGGTCACGCAGGTCGCGGTAGACCTTCATATAACGGCCGGCCTGCCGCATCATCCAGACCGGCGGCCGCTCCACCTGCTCGCCTCGGGCAGCGCGCAGCAGCAGGGGCAGGGTTTCGGCCATGGAGGGAGGGAATGCCAGCGGCGAACCTACCCGACCAGCCGGCCGGCTTCGGTGGATTCGTCACACAGGGCCTGGCTGCGGGCTTCATCGCGCTGCAGCACCAGCACGCTGAGGGGCGGCAGGCAGAGGTTGATGGATTGCTCGTATCCGTGCATGGGGCAGGTATCGGTGAACTTGCCGCCGAGATTGCCGAGGTTGCTGCCGCCGTAACGGCTGCTGTCGGTGTTGAACACCTCGCTGTAGTAGCCCTCGAGTGGCACCCCCACCCGGTAGTGGGAATGACTCTGCGGGGTGAAGTTGGCCACCACCACCAGCCAGCGCCCAGTAGTGCTCTCCCGGCGCATGAAGCTGATCACGGAGTGGCGGTTGTCGCTGCAGTCGATCCACTGGAAGCCGTATTCCACGAAGTCGTCGCGCCAGAGCGCTGGCTCTTCGCGGTAGAAGCGGTTGAGGTCGTCAACCATGGCCAGCAGGCCTTTGTGGGCGTCGTACTGGAGCAGATCCCACTGCAGATCGCCCCACACGTTCCATTCGGAGCGCTGGCCGAATTCCATCCCCATGAAGATGGTCTTCTTGCCCGGGTGGGTCCACATGTAGGCGAGAAGGGCGCGCACGTTGGCGAACTTCAGCCAATCGTCGCCGGGCATCTTGTGCAGCAGGCTGCTCTTGCCGTGCACCACTTCATCATGGCTGAGGGCCAGCATGAAGTTCTCGGTGTAGTGATACCAGATCGAGAAGCTGATGTTGTTCTGATGGAACTGGCGGAACCAATGATCCAGCTCGAAGTAATCGAGCATGTCATGCATCCAGCCCATGTTCCACTTCAAGTTGAAGCCCAGGCCACCGATTTCGGTGGGCTTGGTGACCATGGGCCAGGTGGTGGATTCTTCGGCAATGGACAGCGCCCCCGGGAAATGATGGAAAAGCACCGCATTGGCCTGCTGCAGGAAGCGCACGGCCTCGAGATTTTCCCTGCCGCCGTATTCGTTCGGCAGCCACTCTCCATCCGGGCGGAGATAATCGCGGTAGAGCATGGACGCCACCGCATCCACCCGGATGCCATCGATGTGGAACTCCTCGAACCAATACACAAGATTGGCCACCAGGAAGTTGCGCACTTCGTTGCGGCTGTAGTTGAAGATCAGCGTGCCCCACTCCTTGTGCTCGCCGATGCGTGAATCGGCGTGCTCGTAGAGATGGCAGCCATCGAAGAAGGCCAGGCCATGGCTGTCCTTGGGGAAGTGGCCCGGCACCCAGTCGAGCAGCACGCCGATGCCTTCGGCGTGGCAGCGGTCCACGAAGGCGCGGAACTCATCCGGGGAACCGAAGCGGCTGGTGGGGGCATAGAACCCGGTGACTTGATACCCCCAGGAGCCATCGAACGGATGCTCGGCGATCGGCAGCAGCTCGATGTGGGTGAAGCCGCGTGCTTTCACATAGGGGATCAGGCGGTCGGCCAGTTCCGGATAGGTGAGCAGCCTGGCGCCAGGCTTGAGATCAGCGGCGGCCACCGGCGGCCGGGGCGTGCCATCGGGCTCAATGAACGGTTGATCCATGGCCGCGTGCATCCAGCTGCCCAGATGCATCTCGTAGACGGCGATCGGCTGCTCCAGCGCATCGCGGCTGTCGCGTTCAGCCAGCCAGCCCTGGTCGGACCAGCGGTACTGGCCCAACTGCGCCACCACCGACCCCTGCTGCGGTCGCACCTCGTGCTGGAAGCCGTAGGGATCGGCCTTCTGATAGCAGTGCCCGTGTTGATTGCGGACTTCGTATTTGTAGATCGTTCCCGGCATCAGCCCGGGGATGAACAGCTCCCAGATGCCACCGAGGCGCAGCTGCATCGGATGGTGGCGGCCATCCCAACCGTTGAAATCGCCCAGCATCGCCACCGTGAGGGCATTGGGAGCCCACAGGGCGAACTGCACGCCCGCCACACCATTGCGCTCGCACACATGGGCTCCAAGCCGCCGCCAGATGTGGTGGTGGTTGCCTTCGGCGAAGAGATGGCGATCGAGCTCGCCCATCCACTCTTCACGGAAGGCCCATGGGTCGTGCTGCTGGTGCTCGATACCTGAGCGTCGCACCCACAACTGGTAATTCTGGGCGGGATCGTGATCCAGTTCCGCTTCGAACAGCCAGCGGTGATGGGGGCACTCCATCGCCAGCGACTGGCCATTGAGACGCAGTTCCACCCGTTCGGCCTCGGGCATCCAGGCCCGTACTACCCAGTGATCGCCGAGAGGTTGGGGCCCCAGCACCGCAAACGGATGATCGTGACGGCACTCTTCGAGTTTCTGACCGTCTTGGACCATCCAGTCGAGGCTGGCGGGAGCCATGGGCGCACATGCGGGCGAGCCGGGAGCTTAGGCCGCCCACCTGCTCCGCCGCCTCAGCGCGGCGGGGTGGTGGGGAAATCGATGCCGATGATGTGGCCGGCGGAATCGAGGATCACGAACAGGTTGTCGGTGAGACGACTGAACTGGGTGGTGACGAGCACCAGCTGCTGGTCACCACCCTGACTGGCCACCAGGGTGCCGCGCACCCGCTGGAAGGGGCCGGTGCGTTTCTCCAGGTTCTGCCAGCGGTTTGTGAGTTCCTGCGCGGAGATCTGCTGCTGCAGCTCCAGCGACAGCATGCTCCGTGCCGTCACCACTTCGCCACGGCTCACTGCGGTAACGAAGCTGCTGGCGATCTGACGGATTGGTGTGCTGCTGCGCTCCCACTCCCAGGCCAGCAACCGGCCCCGTTCGTCGACCACCAACACGATCTTCTTTGCGCCGCTGGGGGTGGTCAGCTCCGCTTCCACCGTGCTGTCGTCCACCCCACTCACAACCTCGAGCACCTTGCTGCCGAGGATCCTTTCCTGGCCCTGCAGGCGCTGATTGACCTTTTCAACGGTCGTGGATTGGCGCAACTCCGGAGCCAGCTGCTCGTAGATCGCCTGGCTGTTCCTCTGGCCGAGGGCCGTGAGCAGGTTTTCTGCTGCACGCTTGGCGTCGGCCTGGGAGAGGCTGGTAGTGGCCAGTGCCGCCGGCCCCGAGAAGCCGGCCAACAGGGCCGCAGCCAGAAGGGCTGAACGTAGAACCATGGCGGTCAGAGGGTTGGGATCAGCAAAGTTTCGCCGACGTGAGCGGCTTGAGGTGCAACTGCGCCTCTTGGAGACTGAACTGGAGGGTGATCACCCGATGGTCGGGACCTGTGCGGCCCCTGGGGTGATAGCCATCGCCGGGATTGACGGCGATCTGCGGCCATGCCGCCGCCGCCAAAGACAGGCGCAGGCATTCGCCGGCGCGAAGCGTGGCCAGCAGGGGCTGGAACTGCAGCCGGCGTCGTTGCACGGTCAGGGCATCGGGGCCGAGCCAGCGACCCACCCCTGTGCAGAGCTGCAGCACCTGACTGCCTCCGGCGCGCACCACCGAAAGCGCCCCACACAGGTCGTGGCCGAGCTGATCGGCGGCCAGATCCACCACCAGCTCTGGCCTGCCGCAGAGCTGCACATCCTGCGCGATAGGCGCCGAGGTGAAACAGGCCACATCGCTGCGCTGGTCGATGTCGCCCCTCTCCACCAGGCCGGCCTCCAGGGCCAGATGGCCACCACGGCCGGGGCAGGGCCGCCAGGGGTCGTGCACCAGCCACACCGCACCACCCCCCTTCCCGGCCTCTGTGAGCTGCCCCTCATTTGCATTGATCGCCGCAAGCCCGCCGCTGCGTAGGCCCCACACCAGGGAAGGATGAGGAGTGGCCGGGGCAGGGACCCAGGCCCCGCTGGTGAGGTCGCCTAGTGCGCAGGCAGCCGGCATCTTGGTGGGCTCACGGCCACGCAGATGCCGGTCAAAGAAGGCCAGCTGCAGCTGATCAATTCCGCCGTTCCAGTTCAGATGGGTCCAGGGACCCACCAGCAGTCTCGCTGAGCCGCCGGACGCCCGACTGCGTTCAAGCAGGTCAAGCACGCCGCAAAGATGTGGGTCGAGCCAGCCGCCGATCAGCAGCATGGGCTGGCGCAGCAGGGCCGGCGGAGGGTGGTGGCAGCGCCAGCCGTGCGGTTCCCGGGGATCAAGGTGCAGCCAGCCGAGCCCCATTCCGTTGGGGTCGTGGCGCTCCAGCAGCGCCATCCCCTCCATCAGGAACTGCCCGCTCTCCAGGCTGCGGCGGATCGCCTGCCAGGCGTCGTGGTCACCGCGGCGGCGCACGGTTTCGGCGGCCAGCTGCAGTGCCCAGCCCAGCCCCAGCGCCCAGCGGTGTGCGCCCCCGTCGCTAGCCCAGTGAAGCCGTTCATCGAGGCCGGTCATGGCCGGGGCCATGGCATCCGGTGGCGCCGTGTCTGCGCTGCCCAGCACCTGGGTGAGGCCCTGATAGGAAAAGCCGTAGGTGCCCACCTTGCCATCGGCGAACGGCAGGCTGCGCGCCCATTGCACCGCGGTGGCCCCATCCAGGGCCTCCTGGGCGAATCCTTCGAACTGGCCGGCCGAATCGCCCCGACCGCGCACGTCCTGCACCACCACCGCATAGCCCTGCCGGGCATACCAGTGGGGATGGGCGGCGGTGATGGTGGAGGCGATGGCCCGGCCATAGGGCTGGCGCACCAGCAAAACCGGCCAGCGCCCAGGCGTGCTCGGCTTCCAGACGCGGCTGGCCAGCTTCACCCCATCGGCGCAGGGCATCCAGGTGTCGCTGGACTCCACCGGCAGGGCGTCAGGCACCGGTGCGGCTCAGCGCACGTCTGGGCAGTAAAGGCCCACCACGTAAGTCGTCAGCACTTCGGCATCCTGAGTGCTGACGTTGCGGCTCTGGGCCACCATCGCTACAGCCTGGGGAGAACTGGAGCGGACGCCCTGGGCATTGAGGGCACGCAACTGACTGCAGAGGTTCTGGGCCACCTGCGGATTCTGTTTGACCGATTCGAGCAGGGCGGAAGCGGCACCGGCTGGAGCGGCTGCCAGTACGGCGAACGATGCGAGTGCGGCTGTGAGGGAGCAGAGCACATGGCTGGTGTCTCCCCAGCGACGGGTGTAAATCAATGCAAGACCAAGGAGGGAGTGCTCCCATTCCAGTGAGATGGAGGGTGGGGCAGGGGCGCGGCGGGTCAGTTTGGGGAGCGACTGGATGCCTTGCGGGCCCGAAGGATCCAGCCGCGCACGGTGTCACGGTCGATTCTGGCAAGAGCTCCTGGCCGCAGGGCCCGCTCCAGCCGGGTGAGCTGCACCTGCAACCGTTCCGGTGAGCATTCCGCCAGAGCGGTGGCTGTGGCAATGCCGGCATGGAGCAACAGGGCCGCATCACCGGCGTCGAGGGCGAGCGCCTCCATCAGCCTTGCCTGGCCGCGCAGACGCGTCAGCCGCTGTTCGGAAGCCCCCTGTCTCGCCAACTGGCGCAGGGCCCCGTCCTGGAGCCGGGCCAGGCTGGCCCACTCCCGCACGCCGGCGGCCTGGAGTTGCTCCTGCTCCAGATGGAAGTGCTGGGGCAGGGGATACATGGGGGCGGGGACGTTCAGGGCTTGATCACCACCACGGTTCCATCGCGGCCGCGGGTGGCTTCCGCCAGCACCACGGGCCGGCTAACGCCTGGTGCCACCGTTTCCACACGCCGCAGGCGCACATGCACGCTGCCGTCGGTGGTGATGCGGCCACTGCCGCGCAGGTTGCGGGCCACCTGCTCCACGGTGGGGGCGTAGGAGGCTGGGCTCAGATCGGCGCTCGCGGTTGCCACCACCAGGTTGGTGCCGTTGTCGAACACGATCGGAGCGTTCACCGCACCTTCGACCTTTTCACGGGGGTTGTAGCTGATCGCGAAGGCCCAGCAGGAGAGTGAAAGCAGCACGGTGAAGCTGGTGACCCCCACCAGCCGGAAGCGGATCCCCCAGCTGGAGACGAACCCCGCCAGGGTCGCCACGGCCAGCACCGCGCTCGCCCCCGCGAGCCACTGCCCGGCTTTGAGCAGGATCGGATCGGCAGGCATGGGGGCTGGGCGGCAGGGGATTCAACTTATATATTGCGGCCACCTCAGGCGGTGATAGAAGCGAGCCGATGGGGGACGACGCTGAGCGCATTGCAGGGCCCGTGGCACGGGCCGTGGGCCGGCAGCGACGGCGCCGTTCATTGGTGGTGGCCACAGTGCTCGGTGCAGGCCTGGTGGCCACGGGCTGGTTCGGCGCAGATCACATCGGCCGCAGCCTCTACGACCGCTGGCGCCCCGACCTTGAACGTCAGTTGACCCGCGCCCTGGGTCATCCCCTCGAACTCGGCCCCTACGCCGGGCTGCGGCCCTGGGGCATGGCGATCGGCGCCAGCCGCTTCAGCCCCGGCCCCAATGACGGCTCCAGCCTGAAGGTGCGCTCCCTCACTGTGGGGCTGGATCCGTTGGGAAGCCTGCAGACCTGGACCCCCACCCTCCAGCTCACGGCGAGGGGCGCCGAGATGGATCTCGTCCGCAATGCCGCCGGCCAGTACTGGGTGTTCGGCGGCACCGTCGCCGGCCGACAGCCGCCGCGGCTGAACCTGAACGTGCACCTCGCCGATTCCACCCCGGTCACCATTGCCCCGGCGGGGCTCCACCTGCGGCTGCGGGGCTCGGTGGCGGTGAACCTGCAGAAGCGCCTGGTGAACTGGCGCCTCAACGGATCGCAACGCCTGCCCCGCCAGCCTGAGCCGGCGGCTCTCGCCGGGCGGCCTGCAGCCGGCGACGGGCTGAGGCAAGCCGGTGGCGCTGCTGCCGGCCGCCTGCGCGCCGATGGCCGCTTCCAGTGGGACCGCCGCGAGCTTGAACTGGCGCTGCGGCTGCGGCAGGTGCAGCTCGAGCCCCTGGCGGGCCTGTTGCCGGCCGGCATCGGTTTCGCGCGGCCAGGGGGTGCCGGCGGGCGCCATCTCAGCGGTCGCGCCGATGGCCGCCTGTCGTTGTCGCTGACACTGCCGCAGCAGGCCGGTCGCTTCCGCTGCGGCGGCAACTTGCGCCTGGGCGGACTGCAGCTGCAGGACCCCCAGCTGCCCGCCCCCTGGCAAGCCGACAGCGCCCAGCTGCGCTGCCGCGACGACCAGATCAGCCTCGATCCCATGCGCTGGAGCATGGCCAACTGGCGCGGCAGCGCCGCTGGTTCGCTGGTGCCGGGCCGTTCCTTTGCCCTCACCGGCGGTGCTGAAGATCCCCGTCGCGGCGATCGCCTGCAACTGCAGGTTCAGGGGCCCTGGCTGCAACCAAGAGTGCAGCTCACCGGCCGGGTTCCGCTCGGCAAAGGCAGGCCCACCAGCCCGGCACCGCTGGCGCTCAGCGCCGATCTGCAGGTGGACCGGCGCCGTTCCCTGGCAGTGGACTTGCGGCGTTTACAGCTGACGTCCGGCCGTTCCCAGCTGGTGGCCGACGGTGCGCTCTGGCCCAGGCTGGCGGTGCGCAGTCGGTCGGGCTCGCTGCACCCCAGCCTCTGGAGCGCCGCCCCTTGGCTGGGCTCGCTGCTGGGCCGTCAGGAGCCGCTGTCGCTGGAGCTGGAGTCGTCGGGAACGCTGCTGGCCCCACGCCTGCAGGGCTCGCTGGCCCGCCAGGGCCGCCCGCTGCTGAACATCGACCTGCTGGCCCGTGCCGCCTCCGCTAGGGCGGGTGGCCGTCCTGCCGTGCCCAACACGCTCACGGCCGTGCTGCGGGCTCCGGCCGGTGTGAGCGTGGAGGGTCGGTCGGTGCTGGGGGCCACCATCGCGCAGCTGGGCTGGAGGGACGGGCTGCTGCGTCTCGACGACCTGACGGCGCCGGGCTTGACCGCCCAGGGGCGCCTGCCGCTGCGCTGGCAGAACCGCCGCGGGCTGGTGGCGGGTGATCTTGACCTGCTGCTCGACCTGCCCACCTATCCCCTGCAGCGCCTCAGTCCGCTGGTGGGAGTCCGCCTGTTCGGCACGCTGGGGGCCCGCGGCAGCCTGCGCGGTCCGCTGGCGGCCTTGCGGCCCGACCTGCGCCTGGAGGTGGCCGACCTGGGCAGCGGTCCGCTGCAGCTGCGGGAACGCTGGACCGGGCGGCTGGTGGCGGCCGGTAGCGGCAGCCAGCTGAGCATGCGCTCCACCGGCACCGCCCTGCCCGGCACGCTTACCGCCAGCCTCGATACCTCCTGGTTGCCGCGGCAGGTGACCCTGCAGCGCGAGGGGGGCACGCTCGCGCTCAATGGCAGCCGGGAGCAGTACCGCTGGCAGGCCCGCGGCCTGCCCCTCAACGGCCTGCGCCTAGAGACCACCCGAGGAGGCCGCCGCGAGCCGCTGCAGGGGCTGCTGAGCGGTCAAGGGGTGGTGGGCCTGGCGCCGCTCACGATGAACGGCCGGGTGCAGGTGGAGCGCCCGGCGCTGCTGGGGCTGCTCGCCCGCGAGCTGGTGGCCGAAGGTGACCTCCGCCAGGGCCGCTACCGGCTCCGTGGCCGGGTCGATCCGCTCAGCGGTGGCAAGCTCAACCTGCGGGCCTCCGGCAGTGGCGGTGGCCCGCTCCAGCTCGCTTTTGAAGGCCGTTCGCTCACCAGCGCCTTCTTCGAGCAGGTGCTTCAGCTCCGCGCCCGCACTGGCGGGGTGGTGGGCCCGGCTCAGGGACGCGCCAGCGATCTGGGTGTGCTGGCGATCGACACCCTGGGCGGCACGGTGGCCGATCAACTGGCAGCGCTGGCGGCGGCTCGCGCCCGGCTCGACGACTCCGCCCAGGCCGGCATGGCGCCCAGGCCGAAGTTCCGCACCGATCTGCTGCGCGGCCTGGTGGATCTCGACGGCACCCTGGCCGGACCCAACCTCGCCGCGCTCAGGCTGACCCTCAACGCCAAGGGTCACCTGTGGCTGAAGGGCGACGACCGCGATCAGGCCCTGCAGCTGGAGCCCTTCGTGGTGCGGCTGCAGGGGCCGCTCGGACCCGGCCTGGGCCAGTTCGCGCTGGAAGGTCTTTCGCTGGGGCTGCTGGCCCTGATCACGCCGGTTCCCAATGGGCTGCGCGGCACGATCGATCTGGAAGGCCGCTTCCGGATCGGTGGCGCGGGCCGGCCTGGGTCCGCACCGGAGCCACAGTTCACCACCCGGGTGGCCCTGCGCGACGGCTCGCTCAACGGCATGCCGCTGGTGCTGGAGAACGCCCAGGTGAGCCTCGATGAAGCCGCTGTGTCGGCCCAGGCCTCCCTGCGTGGTGATAGTGCCGCCGACAGCGTGGATCTGAGCGCGCGGGTGCCGCTGGATCCCGCCAGCGACGGCCTGCGGTTGCGGCTCTCCAGCCGCGGCGATGGCCTGCGCTTCCTCACGGCCCTGGGCGGCAAGCAGCTGCTCTGGCGCAGGGGCAGCGCCGATCTGGAGCTGCTGGTGCGCGGCAGCCTCGACGACCCCTCCGCCAACGGCTTCCTGCGCGTCCGAGGCGGCGAGCTGCTGCTGGCCGGTCAGGAGGTGACCAGGCTGGAAGCCACCGTGCTGTTCGACTTTGAGCAGCTACTGGTGCAGGAGTTCAGCGGCCAGGTGGGGCAGAAGGGGGCGATCAAGGCCGCCGGCAGCCTGCGGCTATTCACCCCGTTGCCGGAGGAGAAGCCGCTGCAGGTGGAACTCACCACCGCCCGCCTGAGCGTGCCGCGCCTCAACGCCCAGACCGACGCCTTGCTCACCGTCACCGGCACCCTGCTGCGCCCGCTGGTGGGCGGAGAGGTGAATGTCAGCCGCGGCAAGCTCAACGTGCAGCCCGGTCAATTAGCCCAGTCGGAGCAGATCGAGGGCGGCGAAGGCAAGACCGTGGCCGTGAGGCCGGTAGCGATGCAGACCCTGCTGGAGTCGAACTGGGACTTCCAGCAGCCGCTGGTGCTGATGGGGGCAGGCGTGGACACGGGTTCGGGAGAGGCGCTGCGCAGCTCGGTGCCCAATCTTTCCTATTTCAAGCTGGAGGATCTGCGCCTGAACCTTGGCCCTGATCTGGAGGTGGTGATGCCCCCGGTGGCGGCCTTCCGCACCACTGGTCTGCTCACCCTCAACGGGCCGATCGACAGCAGTCTGCAGGCCCGCGGTGTGGTGCGCCTTAGGGGCGGCCGCCTGACGCTGTTCACCACCACCTTCACGCTCGATCCCGATGCGCCCAACGTGGCGGTGTTCACCCCGTCGCTGGGCCTGGTGCCCTTCCTCGACATCGCCCTGCGCACCCGGGTGTCGAACAGCCTGGAGGTGGGCCGCAGCCCGGGCTTCGTGACCGAACAGGACCTGCGCGGCGGCTTCACCCCGCTGGACCAGCTCAATCTGGTGCGGGTGGTGATGAAGATCAGCGGTCCGGCCGACCGGATCGGTGAATCACTGGAGCTGCGCAGCAATCCGCCGCTGTCCCAGGAGCGGCTGGTGGCCTTGATCGGTGGCAATTCGCTGGCGGGCCTCACCGGGGGCAACGCGGGCGCGGCCCTGGCCACTGTGCTGGGCCAGTCGTTGCTCTCGCCCCTGGTGAGCACGCTCACCGATGCGCTCGGCCAGCGGGTGAGCTTCGCGATCTACCCCAGCTACGTGGTGCCAACCGACAGCCAGAATCCCAACAGGGGCAATGGGCGGGTGCCCTCCCAGCTGGTGCTGGCCACCGATTTCGGCCTGGACCTTACCGATCGGATCAACCTCTCGATGCTGGCGGCACCGAACCGCAGCGACATCCCCCCCCAGTTCACCCTGCGCTATCAGGTCAACGACACCTACGGCCTGCAGGGATCGGTGGATGCGGAAGGTCGCTGGCAAACCCAGCTGCAATTCTTCTTCCGGTTCTGAACGCCCCGCCCATGGCCGACGCCCCATCCCTGGCCTCAACGCCGGCCATGGCTGCCACCGTGCTCGAGGCTTCCGCCCTCAGCCTGGCCTCCACTGCCCCCCAGCTCTCTGCCCTGCCGCCAGCCTCAGCGGCAGACCAGGCCATCGGGGTGGATCTGGGCGGCACGGCCATCAAGCTGGCCCGCGTTGACCGCAAGGGCCAGGCCCTGGCAGAGCTCGAGCTGCCCACCCCCCAGCCACCGATGCCCGGCGCCGTGTCCATGGCGATCGCCGCGGCGATCGAGCAGCTCGACCCAGAGCGGCAGGCGGCCGTTGTGGGCGTGGGCGTGCCCGGCCCGGTCGATGCGTCCGGTCGCGTTGCCCGCATCGCCATCAACCTGCCGGGCTGGCGCCGGGTGCCGCTGGCCGACTGGCTGGAGGCCCGACTCGATCGGCCGCTGGTACTGGCCAACGATGGCAACTGCGCCCTGCTGGGCGAGGCCTGGTGCGGCGCGGCGCGCGGCGAGGACAACGTGCTGCTGCTGACCCTGGGCACCGGCGTCGGGGGCGGGGTGCTGCTGAGCGGCCAGCTGTTCACCGGGCCCCACGGGGCGGCGGCCGAGCCGGGGCTGATCGGCGTGGATCCGCAGGGTCCCGACTGCCACAGCGGCAACCGGGGCTCGCTGGAACAGTTCTGCAGCATCAATGGCCTGCGGCGCCTATCGCTGCTGGAGCCCCGCGAGCTCTGCCGCCGTGCCGACGCGGGTGCGGCCGATGCCCTGGCGGTGTGGGACCGCTACGGCCAGCTGCTGGGCACGGGCCTCAGCTCCCTGCTCTATGTGCTCACGCCTGAGCTGGTGCTGCTCGGCGGTGGCCTGAGCGGCGCCAGCCACCACTTCCTGCCGGCGGTCTGGCGGGAGGTGGAGCAACGGGTGATGCCGGAGAGCCGCGAGGGCCTGCGTCTGCGCCGTTGTGCCCTCGGCAACGGGGCGGGCCGGCTCGGCGCCGCCCGGCTGGCCTTCGATCGTCTCGCGCCCCTGCCGCCCACCGATTGAGAAGATGGGGCCATGACCAGCCCCGTTCCTGACCCCTCCCCAGAACTGCTGCAGCGCGCCCTGGAGGTGCGGCGAGCGGCGGGTCAGCTCGCCCAGAGCAGCGACGCCGAGCGCCAAGCGGCGCTGGAGGCGATGGCGGCGGCACTGGAGCAGGCGTCCGCTGAAATCCTGGCCGCCAATGCGGCCGACCGCCAGGCGGCACAGGCCGATGGCCTGCCGGCGGCGCTGGCGGCACGGCTGGTGCTCGATGGCCCGAAGCTGGCGGCGGCCGTGGCGGGGGTGCGTCAGCTGGCGGCCCTGAGCGACCCGCTCGGCCAACGCCAGTTGCACACGGAGTTGGATGAGGGCCTGGTGCTGGAGCGAATCACGGTACCGCTCGGGGTGGTGGGGGTGATCTTCGAGGCGCGCCCCGATGCGTTGGTGCAGATCGCATCGCTGGCGGTGCGCTCCGGCAATGGCGCCCTGCTCAAGGGGGGCCGGGAAGCCCGCCGTAGCTGCGCCGCCATCCACAGGGCCCTGCAGCAGGGCCTGGCCGCCAGTGCGGTGTCGCCGCAGGTGCTCGATCTGCTCACCTCCCGGGAGGAGAGCCTCGCCCTGCTCAAGCTTGAGGGCCTGGTCGATCTGATCATTCCGCGCGGCTCCAATGCCCTGGTGCGCTTCATCCAGGACAACACCCGTCTGCCGGTGCTGGGCCACGCCGACGGCATCTGCCACCTGTACGTGGATGCGGAGGCCAACAGCGAGGAGGCGCTGCGGGTGGCCCTGGATTCCAAGATCCAGTACCCCGCCGCCTGCAACGCGATCGAAACCCTGCTGGTGCATCGCGCCATTGCTGCTGATTTCCTGCCGCCGGCGGTGGCGGCCTTCGCGGCGGCGGGGGTGGAGCTGCGCGGTGATCCCCGCGCCTGCGCCCTCGGCGTGCCGCTCCCCGCCAGCGACGAGGACTGGGGCACGGAGTATTCCGATCTGGTCCTGGCGGTGAAGCTGGTCGACGACCTGGAGGCGGCGCTGGCCCACATCGCCCACTACGGGTCCCGCCACACCGAGGCGATCTGCACCGCCAATCCAGCCACAGCCGAGCAGTTCCTGCGCGCCGTCGACAGTGCCGGGGTGTTCGCCAATTGCTCCACCCGCTTCGCCGATGGCTTCCGCTACGGCCTCGGGGCGGAGGTGGGCATCAGCACCCAGACCCTGCCCCCGCGTGGGCCGGTGGGGCTGGAGGGCCTGGTCACCTACCGCTACCGCCTGCGGGGCCATGGCCAGACCGTGGCGGATTACGCCCGCGGCGATCAGCGCTTCATGCACCGCTCCCTCCCCCTGTGACTGCCGCCTCCAACCCGCCCGGCAAACCCGCCAGCGCAACGCCCAGCCACCCCATCGTTGAGCCTGCCGGCCACCCCGCAGGCTTTGGCGCGGACGCCATCCACGTGCGGGGCCTCCGGCTCTGGGCCCATGTGGGGGTGCTGGAGCGGGAGCGCCTGCTGGGCCAGTGGTTCGAGCTGGATCTCACCCTCTGGTGGCCGCTGGCGCCGGCGGGGCGCGCCGATGCTCTGGCGCTCAGCCTGGATTACGGCGTGGCGATCCAGGCCCTGCAGCGGCTGGCCCGGGAGCTGCGCTGCCTCACCCTGGAGGCCTTTGCGGAGCAGACGCTCAACACGATCGAGCGGTTGTACGGCCCGGTGCCGCAGCGGCTGGAGCTGCGCAAGTGCCGGGCCCCTGTGCCGGGCTTCAGCGGCATCGTGGCGGTGGAGCGCTGGCGGCACGCGGAGAGGATCGGCCTGCCGGCGGGGCTGCCTGCTGCGCCTGCCACTGCAGCTTCCAGCGGCCACTGAGCCCCCGGCCATCAGGATGGCCCGATGACGGCGCTTCCCCCCCTTGTTCTCGTCCACGGCCTCTGGGACACCCCGCGGCTGTTCGCACGGCTGACCCGCCAGCTGGCCGGCGCCCGCGACCCGCTGCTGATTCCCCACCTGCCCCACCGGCTCGGGGCCACCCGCATGCGGCCGCTGGCGGAGCGGCTCGGAGCGGCGATCGAGGCGGCCTTCGGCCCGGATCAGCCAATTGATCTGCTCGGCTTCTCCATGGGCGGAGTGATCGGTCGCACCTGGATCCAGCTGCTGGGTGGCCATCAGCGCACGCGGCGTTTCATCAGCGTCGGCAGCCCCCAGCAGGGCACGATCGTCGCCCAGCCGTGGCCCTCCTGGCTGGTGGGCGGCATCGCCGAGATGAAGCTGGGCAGCCCGCTGGTGCGCGAGCTCAACGGGGATCTCAGCGGCCTTGAGGGGGTGGAGTGCCAGAGCTACTACTCGCCTCTGGACCAGGTGGTGATACCCGCCTGGCGGGGCGTGCTGCCGGTGGGGCCGTGCACACCGCTGCCGCCCACCCTGCACCAGCACATCCTCAGTGACCCGCGCTCGCTGGAGGCGCTGCGGCAGGTGCTGCTCGCCCCCTGAACAGGCAGGTTCAGGCCACCGCCACCAGGCCCGAGTGCCGGATCAGCGCTTCCGGCG
The DNA here is from genome assembly GCF_025128015.1 of Synechococcus sp. CS-1333. Taxonomy (NCBI): domain Bacteria; kingdom Bacillati; phylum Cyanobacteriota; class Cyanophyceae; order Synechococcales; family Synechococcaceae; genus Synechococcus; species Synechococcus sp. CS-1333. The sequence goes on along the minus strand of NZ_JAHLYO010000032.1, from coordinate 16,274 downwards.
AGGGCTGCCGGCCGCGGAAGGATTCGAACACCTCGGCCGGATGGCGGCTGCCCCCCAGCCCCAGCACCGTGGCGCGGAAGCGGCGACCGGTGGCCTGAATGGCCTCCTCGTTCTCGAGACCCACATCCTCGAAGGCGCTGAAAGCATCGGCGCTGAGCACCTCAGCCCACTTGTAGGAGTAGTAGCCCGCCGCGTAGCCGCCGGCGAAGATGTGGCCGAAGGAGCAGAGCAGCGCATCTTCCGGGATCGGGGCGATCACGGTGGTGGTGGCGGCGATCTCACGGCGCAGCGCCTCTGGGGAGCGGCCGTCCTCAGGGGTCCACTGGCTGTGCAGGCGCAGATCGGTGAGCGCCAGGTGCACCTGGCGCAGGGTGGCGGCGCCGGTCATGAAGGTGCGGGCTGCCTGCAGCTTGGCGAACTCCGCTTCGGGCAGGGGTTCGCCGCTCTGCCAGTGGCGGGCCATGCCCAGCAGGGTGGCGCGGTCGTAGCACCAGTTCTCCATGAACTGGCTGGGCAGCTCCACCGCATCCCACTCCACGTTGTTGATGCCTGCCGCCTGGGGGCGCTCCACCGTGGTGAGCATGTGCTGCAGACCATGGCCGAATTCGTGGAAGAGGGTCTCCACTTCCTCGAAGGTCATCAGGCTGGGGGTGTCACACACCGGCGGGCTCTGGTTGCACACGAGGTAGGCCACCGGCAGCACCGGCCGGCCGTCGTCCGCCACGCTGCGCACCAGGCATTCATCCATCCAGGCACCGCCCCTTTTGCTGCCGGGACGGCTGTAGGGGTCGAGATAGAACGCTGCAATGGCTTCGCCGCTGCCGGCGTCGTCGACTCGGAAGTAGCGCACATCTGGGTGCCACACCGGCGCCTCGCCATCGGCGGCGTTGATGCGGATGCCGAACAGGCGGTTGCAGAGGCCGAACAGACCATCCAGCACGCGCGGCAGCGGGAACCAGGGGCGCAGCGCCTCGCTGTCGAGCGCGAAGGCTTCCTGCCGGCGGACTTCCGCCCAGAAGCTCACATCCCAGGCCTGGAGGTCCTCGGCTTCAGTGGCGCCGGCGCGGACAGCACAGGCGCGCAGTTCGGCCAGTTCCTGCAGGGCAACGGGATGGGCGGCGGCACGCAGGTCTTCCAGCAGCCGCTCCACCTCCTCCACCGAGCCGGCCATTTTGGCGGCCAGGCTCACATCGGCCCAGTGGGCGTAGCCCAGGCGCTGGGCCTGCTCGCGCCGCAGGGTGAGGATCCGCTCGATCAGCGGCCCGTTGCCGCCGTCTTCGCCGGAGGCCCGGCTCACATGGGCCTTGTAGAGGCGCTCGCGCAGATCACGGCGGCGGCTGTATTTGAGAAAAGGGGCATAGCGGGGCATGTCGAGGCCCAGCAACCAGGGGCCCTCGGCGGCGCTGGCCTCGGCGTGATCGGCCTGGCGTGCCGCCTGGGCCAGTTGCCCGCGCAGGCTTTCGGGCAACCCTTCCACCTCGGCCGCTTCTGTGAGCAGCAGGCTCCAGCTGTTGGTGGCATCGAGCAGTTGGTTGCCGAAGCGGGTGGAGAGCTCGGCCAGCTCCTGGCTGGTGGCGTTGAAGGCGGCCTGAGCGTCGCCTTCCAGCCCCACGCCGCGCAGCTCCATGTCGCGCCGTTCGGCCGCGAGGATGCGCTGCTGGGTGGCATCGAGGTCGTTGCTGGCCTGGAGGGTTTCCAGCGCCCGGTAGAGCACCCTGCTCTGGCCGACGCGATTGCCGAAGGCCACCACGGCGGCCTGCTGGCCGGCATGGGCGGTGCGCAGCTCCGGCCCGTTGCAGACGCCGTTGAGGTGGCTCACCACCCCCCAGCTCCAGCGCAGCCGCTCGCCCAGCCGCTGCAGCGGCCCCATCACCTGCTGCCAATTCAGCGGAGCTTCGGCCTCGAGGGCTGCCGAGAGCTCTGCCTCCAGCCGGTCGAGCTGCTGATCGAGCTCGGCCAGCAGGCCGGGCATGTGCGCGCTGACCTGCTCGGGAGTGATCGCTGCGTAGTCAGGCAGGCCCTCGCCGACCAGCAGGGCCACATGAGCTTCGAGGGTGGATGGCATCGCCGGGGAGCTTTGGGGTGGTGTGGACCCATTTCACCCCAGCGGTGCAGCCGCCGGCGGCTCAGCCCAGGACGGGAAGCCGGCCAAGGGCCAGCTGGGCGTGGGCGCTGAGCTTCTCGGCCAGGGCGTTGGTGCTGGCGCCATAGAGATCAATGGCCAGGCGGGGCCAGAAGCCGATCGCCAGGGTGGGGACCAGCAGCACCAGGCCAATCACAAGTTCGCGGGGTTTCATGTCACCCACAACAGCCAGGGCCGGAATCCTGGGGCCGAAGAACACCCGCCTGCTCATCGACAGCAGATAGACGGGGGTGAGCACCAGGCCGATGGCGGCCAGGATGATGGTGATCACACGGAAGCCGATCGTGAAGCTGTCGTTGCTGGTGACCCCCAGGAACACGGTGATTTCACTGATGAAGCCACTCATTCCAGGCAACGCGAGCGAGGCCAGTGAACTGGCCAGGAAGAAGGCGAAGGTGATCGGCAGCACCTTCGCCAGGCCGCCCATGTTGGGGATCGACAGGGTTTTGGTGCGCTCGTAGAACACACCGGTGACGAAGAACATCGAAGCGGCGATCAGGCCGTGGCTGATCATCTGCAGCATCGCGCCGCTCAGCCCGAGGGTGTCGATTGCGCCGATGCCGAGCAGCACGAAGCCCATGTGGCTCACCGAGCTGCAGGCGATCCGCCGTTTGACGTTGTCCTGGGCGAAGGCATTGAGCGCGCCATACACGATGTTGACAATGCCCAGCACGATCAACGCCGGCGCCAGGCGCAGATGGGCGTCTGGAAGCATCTGCACGTTGAAGCGCAGCAGGGCATAGCCGCCCATCTTGAGCAATACGCCGGCCAACAGCATCGACACCGGCGCGTTGGCTTCGCCGTGGGCATCCGGCAGCCAGGTGTGCAACGGGAACATCGGCAACTTCACGCCGAAGCCGATCAGGAAGCCGAGGTAACAGAGCAGGGCGAAGCTGCCGCCGTAGGAGCGCTCACTGAGTTCCTGCAAGTTGAGGGTGAAACCGTCACCGCCGAGGGCCAGGGCCAGTCCGCTGATCAGGATCAGCAGTGAGGCGGTGGCGGTGTAGAGGATGAACTTGGTGGCCGCGTACTGGCGCTGGGAGCCGCCCCAGATGGCGATCAGCAGGTACACCGGCACCAGCTCCAGTTCCCAGGCCAGGAAGAAGAGCAGGAAATCCTGCGAGAGGAAAACCAGCGATTGGGCTGAGGCCTGCAGCAGCAGCAAGCCGAAATAGAGCTGGCATTTGCGGTTGAGGTTCCAACTGGCGGCCACCGCCAGCAGGGTGACCAGGCCGCTGAGCACCACGAGCGGTGCCGAGAGGCCATCGGCGGCCAGCGACCATTCCAGGCCGAGGGCGGGCAGCCAGGGCACACGCTCCACCAGTTGCAGGCCGCTGAGGCTGCTGTCGAAGCGCTGGCTGAACACCCAAAGGATCAGCAGGAGGTCGACGAGCAGCACCCCGAGGGCGATGGTGCGGGGAGCGCGGGGATCGGTGCCATCGCCGGGCACCAGAGGCATCAACAGGGCACCCGCCGCTGGGATCAGGGCGATCAACGTGAGCCAGGGAAAATCAGCAGGGAGAGAGGACGCGGCCGTCAGGGGCAGATTGGCGTCCATTTCAGCCTGCGAGGGGAACGTTCGGCCCGCCGCTGGGGCGGTGCAACCCGGAGAATTTATCAGTTACACGTACGGTGCTGAGTAGTTCTACTCAAAAGGGTTGTGGACACGGATCGCAGCAGGGATCCGCCGTGGCGTCGGCGGGAATTGTGGCGAACTCCGGGTTCAGCTGCGGTCGGGCAAGGGCTCCCAGCGGCTGCCGCCCAGATGCAGATCCAGCACCTGAAAGCGCGAGGCCACCCCTTCCCGTTCCCAGGCCTGGGTCATCGCCCGGCCCACCGCTGCGGCCTGGTCGCTGTTGCTGAGCGCCAGCAGCGTCGGACCGGCACCGCTGATCACACACCCCCACGCCCCTGCGTTCAGCGCCGCCTCCCGCACCTGCCGGCCGCCCTGGATCAGGCCCCAGCGGTAGGGCTCATGCAGACGGTCGTGCATGCCATCGGCGATCAGATCGCCGCTGCCGGTGCGCAGGCCCTGCAGCAGCAGGGTGAGCGAGCCGAGGTTCACCACCGCATCGGGGATCGGCACCACCCGCGGCATGGCCCGGCGCGCCTCGCTGGTGGAAAGCCGGATCGCCGGGATCGCCACCACGGCCTTCACCGCTTCATGCCATTCACAGCGCACAACGCGCCAGCGGTGCGAAGCCGCCTTGGCCGTCATGCAGAGGCCGCCGAGCAGGGAGGGCACCACGTTGTCGGGGTGGCCTTCGATGTCGATCGCCAGCTCGAGCAGCTTCTCGCGGCTGAGCGGTTCTCCCACCAGCGCATTGGCGCCGATCAGGCCGGCCACGATTGCGGTGGCACTGCTGCCCAGGCCTCGCGCAGGCGGCACCGCCAACCGCACCCGCGCTTCGAGCGCCACCGGCTGTTCGCCCGCCTCTTTCCACACCCGCTGTGCCGAGCGGTACATGAGGTTGTCGGGGCCCCCTCGCAGGTGGGCGCCCTCGCTGCCTTCGATGATCAGCTCGAAGCGCTCACCATCCCCCTCGATGCAGGTGAGCTGGAAGTGGTTGTTGAGATCGAGGGCGGCGCCGAGACAATCGAACCCCGGCCCCAGGTTGGCGGTGGTGGCGGGGACATCCACCGCCACTCCCTGCCCGATGCGGGGCCTGACCATGCGCTCCTTCCCTTCCTGCTGACCGTGATGGGTTCAGTGTCCCATTCGCCGGTGCGCGCCGATACAGGCCCGCTGCTCCACGCCCGCCATTCCGGCCCTGCGCTCAGCCCATCAAGGTGCGGGCGCGGCAGGCGGCGCTGAACAGGCCAGCCCCCGGATCCACCAGCGCCCGCAGCGGAATCGTCTTCAGCACCGGCGAGAGCCGCCCCTTCGCCCCGAAGGCCTCCAGGAAGACGGGAGAACGCAGCTGGGGCAGCAGCTTGGCGGCCGTGCCGCCGCCAACCCACAGGCCGCCGCTGCAGAGCGTCTGCAGGGCCAGGTCGCCGGCGGCGCTGCCGTAGGCCCCGAGCCAGAGATCGAAGGCCGCTGAAGCGAGCGCCTCGCCGGCCAGGGCCGCCTGGGCCACCAGGGCCGGCAGATCCGGCCGCTCCGCCAGCCCCTGCCGTTCCGCCTGCCACCAGGCCTCGGCCGGGGCATGCAGGGGGTGGCTGCCGCCCGGATCGCGCTCCCGCAGCATCCAGCGCGCCACATGGCCGAGCCCGGTGCCGCTCACCACACGCTCGATCGAGACACGCTCCAGTTCCAGCTCGTTGAGCAGCCATTGGCGCAGGCGCCATTCCTGCTCCTGGCGCGGCGCAAAGGCGGCATGGGCCGCTTCGCTGGCCAGGGCGATCGGGCCGTGGGGCCCGGGCACGCCGATCGCCACCCCCAGGCCGGTGCCGGCGCCGAGCACGGCCACCGGCCCCGTGGCAGCGGCGGCAGCCGGGTGGGCGTTGCCGCGCAGCGGCTGCTGCTGCTCGGGCGAGAGATGGGGCAGGCCATGGATCAGCACGGCGAAGTCGTTTACCAGCTCCACGGCCTCGAACGCGCAGGCCTTGGCCAAGGCGCCGGCATCGAGATGCCAGGCGAGGTTGGTGAGCTTCACCTGGCCGTTCTGCACCGGCCCCGCTACCGCGAAGCAGGCCTTGCGGGGCGGACCTGTCTCTGTGCCCTGGGCACCTTCGGCCAGGAAGTGACGCACCATGGCGCTGAAGTCGCTCCAGGCGGCCGAGGCATAGCGGGCCGAGCGCAGCTGCACCAGCTGACCCTCCCGCACGGCGTAGGTGGCGAGCAGGGTTTTGGTGCCGCCGATATCGCCGGCCAGCAGGATGGGCATGGGGAAGGTGCGCCGTGGTGGGATGCTGCCAGGCCCGGTGACGACGCGCCGCAGGGCCCAGGGTTCAGCCGATCGGCAACTCCAGACCCGCCGCACGCACGCTGTTGGCCTGGGCGGCTGCGGCCAGCAGCTCGGCCAGGGCCACCGCGCCAAGATCGCCGTTGCGGCGGCTGCGCAGGTTGACGCTGCCCTGCTCAGCTTCCTGGGTGCCTATCACGCCCAGCAGCGGAATCTTCATCTGCTCGCCCTTACGGATCAGCTTGCCGAGCCGTTCTCCGCTGCGATCCAGCGTGGCTCTCACTCCAGCGGCGTTGAGCTGGGCGAGCACTGTGTGGGCATAGGGCAGCACCTCATCGGTGACCGGCAGCAGACGGATCTGCTCCGGTGCCAGCCAGAACGGGAAATCACCAGCGTAGTTTTCCACCAGGATGCCGAAGAAGCGCTCCAGCGAGCCGAAGATGGCGCGGTGAATCATGATCGGCCGTGCCCGCTGGCCATCGGCGGCCACGTAGTGCAGATCGAAGCGTTCGGGCAGGTTGAAATCCAGCTGAATCGTGGAGCATTGCCATAATCGGCCGATCGCATCCTCGATCTTGATGTCGATCTTGGGGCCGTAGAACGCGCCGCCCCCTTCATCGATCTTGTAGGCCCAGCCCTTGCGATCGAGCGCCTCAACCAGGCCGGCGGTGGCCAGCTCCCACACAGCATCCTCCCCGATTGATTTCTCGGGCCGGGTGGAGAGATGAACCTCGTAGTTCTGGAAATCGAAGGTGGAGAGAATGGTTTCGGTGAGGTTGAGCACACCGAGGATTTCATCGCCGATCTGCTCGGGCAGACAGAAGATGTGGGCGTCGTCCTGGGTGAAGCCGCGCACGCGCATCAGACCGTGCATCACCCCTGGCCGCTCGTAGCGGTACACCGTGCCCAGCTCCGCCCAGCGGATCGGCAGTTCCTTGTAGGAGCGCAGGGTGTTGGCGTAGGTGAGCACGTGGAAGGGGCAGTTCATCGGCTTGAGCTGGAACTGCCGCTCATCCACATCCATCGGGCCGAACATGCTCTCCCGGTAGAAATCCAGGTGCCCGGAGGTTTTCCAGAGGCTCAGATCGGCCACATGGGGCGTGTAAAGCAGCTCGTAGCCGGAGGCGAAGTGCGCCTGCCGCCAGAAGTCCTCGATCAGCAGCCGCATGCGGGCGCCGCGCGGATGCCAGAACACCAGGCCGGCACCGGCCTCGTCTTCGATGGAGAAGAGGTCGAGGTCGATGCCGAGCCGGCGGTGATCGCGGCGCAGAGCCTCCTGCTTGCGGCGCTGGTGCTCTGCCAGCTGCTCGGCTGTTTCCCAGGCGGTGCCATAGATGCGCTGCAGCTGGGCACGTTTCTCATCGCCGCGCCAGTAGGCGCCGGCCACGCTTTCCAGCTCGAAGGCCTTGGGATTCAACTCGCTGGTGTTGGCCACGTGGGGCCCGGCGCAGAGATCCCACCACTCCTCGCCGAGCGTGTAGAGGGTGATGGGCTCGGTGAGGCCCGCGAGAATCTCCAGCTTGTAGGGCTCGTTCTGGGCCGAGATGCGCGCCTCCGCTTCAGCGCGGCTCACCTCGATGCGCTCCAGCGGCAAGCGGCGGCCGATGATCTTGCCCATCTCCTTCTTGATCGCCTTGAGATCGGCTTCGGTGAAGGGTTCGGGATGGTCGAAGTCGTAATAGAAGCCGGATTCGGTCCAGGGGCCGATCGTGACCTGCGCCCGGGGAAACAGCTTCTGCACCGCCATGGCCAGCACGTGGCTCATCGAGTGGCGAATTTTGAGCAGCTGGGTGCTTTCGCTCGTTTTGGGCAGCAGCACCGGGGTGCTGACCGTTTCCCCAGAGCGGCTGGCGGGCTCGGCGGCAGGGGAAGCGGTAGGCACGGCAACGGGCCAGAAGACCCTCAACTCTAAGCATCGGCTGTTGATCCTCCTATTGATAGGAACGCTGCCATCCCCTGGGTGCGGCGGTTGCCGCTGGCCGGCCGCTTCGGAGCCCCCGGCGCGAGGAGGCCTGTCTCAGGTGGGACGTTGAGAGAATGCTAAAAACCTGAGAAGTGTCTGTACTGCTGGACGAGTGACCGAATCTGCGGGCACTGCCAGGCAGGGCTGGAAGCGGAGAAACCGATGCTGCGACAAGGTGGCTGGATCCAGGGGCGCAGCTGCGTCCAGGACCGTGGTCAGTGGCGTGGCCGGTGCCGCGCCTGCGAATGCATTGCTCTTTGGGCTGAGCTCGTGTAATCGCCTCTACTGGATCACTCTTTCTAGGCAGAAGGAACAGGTGCTTTCTCATTCTCTGGATCCCACCACCCTCTTGGGCCATGGCCTTGCTGTGCATCTCAACGGGTTCAATCTGTTCGTAAGGGATCGCGTCAATAATCTCCGGATGTGCGTGATGGCACCGACGCGCTGGTGATCGCTGCCACCTCCATGCTTGACAGCGACAATCGGCTGCGGAGGGTAGGAGCCTATTCTTCGCTGGATTGGAGCATGGTGCCGGAGGGAACCATTACGTTTGACCGGAATGATCCACGACATTCCGATCTGCAGCTGTTACAGACCTGGCAATCATATACTTGCCCATTATTCAGAGAAGAACGTTCTCTACGGTGTTTCCAGCAATTCTTACCAATGGTATTGGGTCAGCATTCAGCTTGCCAACAACACAAGCGCTGCCACAGATGTGCCCTCATGGAGCACACATCTGGTTTTCTTCGATCGTTCTGATGTGACGCTGACGCGGGAGATCAGCCGAAGCGGCCCCATGCCCGTTCTGTTCCCCAGCCGCTGTTGAAAGCTGTAGCGGCGTTGGCTGGAGCCACAGAATCAAGCGCCGGACTGCGGGAGAGCACGCACGGCCTAAGGCTCCGCCTCGGTCTCCCATCCGAGCCACTCCGCCTGGACCCGCGCGATCCCGCACGGATGTGGCCGCCGCCTTGGCTGATCCTGCGTTGCACCTGCAAGCGTGGGTCCGGCGCACCACCTTTTGCGCCAGTACGCCAGCCGCCGCTCTGCCGAAAGCGGGCTGTGTTCCTAGGCTGTCCACGAGCTGGAGCACACCGATTCCCGACTCTTCCTCACCGTTTTCGCAGCCTGCGGGAGCTGGCCCGCTGCTCAATCAAGTGCTCGATTCGTTGCTGGATGATTTTCAGCGTTGGTTCGAGCGGGGCCAAGATCTGCTGGCCTATTGCCCGGAAACGGTGCTGGGGCCCACGGAGCAGCGGGATTTTGATGCCATGCTTACGCGCTCGTTGCAGGAGTTGATGGCGGCACGAGCACTGCGCGGCGCCATGAGTGAAACCCTCGCCCTCGACATGCAGGCAATGGCCCCTTGGCACCGCCTTGTGATGAAGGTGTGGGGTTTGTCGGCAGCCTTGCGGGAGGCGGGGGTGACCCTGCCCCCGGACCGCCAGAAACCGGCCCTGTTCCCCCCGCCGCCCCCTGGAGACGGATGACACCACGCCAGGCCGAAGCCCAGCCAGAGCCCCGATAGCATCAGGGATCCGCTGTGAGCATCGCTGGTTTTGAGCATGGCGAGCCCCCTGATCGAGCGACGCCACGTGGCACTCGGCTATCTGTTCTGGGCATGCGGCTTCGTCGGCCTGTGCGGTCTGCATCGCTTTTACGCCCGCAAGCCGCTGAGCGGGGTGTTGTGGCTGCTCACCTTTGGCTTCTGCGGCATCGGCCAACTGATTGATGCGCTGCTGATCAGCTCGATGATCGAGCAGGCCAACCAACCGCTGGTGTTGCAGGAAGCCCTCGCCAAAGCCGACACCAACCGCCCGGAGCCGTTGGCCCGCCAGTTGCTTGTGCTGGCCCGCAGTTCCGGCAGTGTTGGCTTCACCCTCAATGACGCGATCCTCGCGGTAACACTGCCTGCCGGCACCGACCACGACGCCGTGCGCACCGAAATCGAAGAGCTGCTGCATGAGCATCTGCTCGATGTGGGCAATGATGAACGTGGTCGCGTGGTGTACCGGGAGCCTTGAGTGGCATACCGCAGCCTGGCTGCTCACGCGCGACCAAGGCGAAGAGGAGCGTGAAGCCATAGGTTGCCCCAGTCAATCCTCACGATTTCCCGTTTGGCTTCGTTGTGTTAATCATGGCGAACGGTTCATAGGCTGAACACGGTCTGCCCGGCTTCTTCCTGGACGTTCCATCTTCCTTCATGGCAGCCAGGGTCCTTTACCTTCATGCCAGGCACAGACATCTGTTGTCCCTACAACGCAGCTGGCCAATCCGTTCTTGTCTTGAAGGATCGTGATGATTTCTTGGTCCGCTGGCAGGAGGGAGACCCTGGGTCGAACAGCTTTGCTATTCCTCTGGTTCAGACCTTCCAACCTGATGCCATTCCTTCGATTCACAGCCTGTAGGCGCTCCTGGCATTCGTTTCTTGGTGCCTCCCACCTGATGCTCCGCATGATGTCGGCGATTGCCTTGGAGTTGGTGAGGATTTCCAGGATGGAAGAAAGCTGGTTGATGCGAATGCTGGTGACCTAGCCTTCGTTCAATAACGTAAACCCAATCAACCCGTGCCCTGCCACGAAGCCAGTGGGTGTTGGTTCGTGATCAGTCGCATCGTGCAACTCACTGCTCAGCAAAGCAGGCACGCCAGGGGCTATGTCTGCATTGGCTTGGGTAAAAGCAACGTCAGTCTTCAAGGAACGCAGCGTCGCCCTCCTGATCAGGCCGCCGGCAAGAAGCCCAGGGCTGCCTTCACACGCTCCAGCGTGGCAGTGGCCACGGCTGCCGCCCGCTCCTTGCCCTCGCGCAGCACTTCACTCAGGTAGGCCTCGTCGCGGCGAATCTCGGCATAACGCTCCTGCAGCGGCTGCAGGGCGGCCACAGCGGCTTCCGCCAGCAATGGCTTGAACTGTCCCCAGCCCATCGCGGCGCATTCGGCGGCAGCGGTGTCCCGTGTCTTGCCGCTGAGCAGGGCGAAGAGCCCGAGCAGGTTGTCGGCTTCGGGGCGTTCGGGGTTGCCGAATTCCAGCCCCATCACCGGATCGGTCTTGGCGCGTTTGATCTTTCTGGTGATCAGCTCGGGCGGATCGAGCAGGTGCAGGCGTGAGCCCTCATTCGGTTCGCTCTTGCTCATCTTGCTGCGGCCGTCGATCAGGCTCATCACCCGCGCACCTTCCGCAAGGATCAACGGCTCGGGCACCTTCAGCAGCGGCTGGTCTTCCGGCGCGAAGCGGGCATTGATGCGCTGCTGGGCGATGTCGCGGGCGAGCTCCAGATGCTGCTTCTGGTCTTCGCCCACCGGCACCAGATCGGCGTCATAAAGAAGGATGTCGGCAGCCATCAGCACGGGGTAATCGAGCAGCCCCACCGACACGTTGTCGCCCTGCTTGCGTGCCTTCTCCTTGAACTGGATCATGCGCTCCAGCCAGTTCAGCGGCGTGACGCAGTTCAGCAGCCAGGTGAGCTCACTGTGCGCCGGAACCTGGCTCTGCACGAACACCGTGGAGCGCTGTGGATCAATGCCGCAGGCCAGGTAGAGGGCGGCGGTGCGGCGCGTGGCCTCCGCCAGCAGGGCGGGATCGTGCGGCACCGTGATCGCGTGCAGATCCACCACACAGAAAAATGTGTCGTGGCTGTCCTGCAGTTGCACCCAGTTTCGGATCGCCCCCAGCCAGTTGCCCAGGTGCAGCGATCCGGTGGGTTGCACGCCCGAGAGCACACGTGGCCGAAGCGTCACAGCTGCGTCTCGGCGTCGGTGGGCAGCGCCTCGGCGTCGCTGGTGTGTGGGCTGCTGGTGTCTGCAGCGTCGTCGGCCAGGGTGGGTTCCTCAACGGGGGCGCTGGCTTCGGCCACTGGCTCGGGCTCACGCACCGGCTCCGGCCGGCTCGGGCGGGCGAAGGGATCGGGCCGGCTGATCACGCGGCGCTCGCCGCGCCCCTCCGGACGTCCTTCTCCGGAGCCCTCGCGCCGGCCACGCCGGCCTTCGCCGCCTTCGCCATAGCGGCCCGTTTCTGAACGCCCGCCTTCGGGGCGGCTGCGTTCCGGCCGGTTGCCCGCCTGGGAGCGCATCTCGGCCACCAGTGCATCGAGCGCACCCTGCTCCAGCAGCTGGGCCACGGTGCGGATCGAAAAGCCCAGCGCCGCGATCGTGGAACGCAGCTGGAAGGCCTCCTGCACCACCTTGGCGGCCCGTTGCTCGTTCTCGCTCAGGCGGATGCGCAGGCCGCCACTCTCGCGGTGGCTGCCGGCTTCCCTGCCACCGCCCGGCGGGCGACCACCGCCCCGGCGTTGCACCTGTTGCCCAGCCTCAACGGGCACCACGTCGGTGGTCACCACGTCTGTGGTCACCGCTTCGGTGGTCACAGAGTCGGTGGGCATCGCGTCTGTGGGCACCGATGCGTTCTCCAGGTCGGCCATGGCCGCAAGCCTTCAATCAGGGGGCAAGTGTGCCGCATCAAGGGCTCCGGTCTCCACCAGCCAGTGGATGCGGTGCGGCTCCTGGCTGCCGCGCCGGCCCAGCACCACCAGCGGCAGCGGCCGCTCCTGGCCGGCCGCGAACAGCTCGCGGTAGGTACGCAGGAAGGCCAGGTAGGCGGCCAGCGTCCAGCCGTGATGAGGGCCCTCCAGGGCCTGCCAGTGGCGGTGCAGGGCGAGCTGGCAGGCCGCGGGTCCGAACTCCTCCCAGCAGCGGCCCTGGGCGGCGCCTTCGCTGAACCCCTGCTGGCGCAGTTCGCGGAAACGCACCAGTTCCGGCGCCTCCGCCGTGCTGTCGGGCGGCAACAGCCGGGCCAGGTGTTCCACCGGTGTGACCCGCAGCCGCAGCCAGCAGCGATCGAGAACCAGCACCGGCACGCCGCCGTGCCAGCTGGTCTGGCCCTGCTGCTCCAGCAGCAACTGGCGCACGCGCACCTGCTGGCGGGGCGTGAGCAGTTCGATCAGCTCACGGTTGCGATCAGCCATGGGCTCCGCGAAAGGTGATCTCCGAACGCGCATATTCGCGCGGTTCCAGGTGAATCGTGCAGCGCACTGGCCCGAAGCGTTCCTCCAGCCGCTCCTCCACCCGTTCGGTGATGTGGTGGGCGGTGGGCAGGTCGTCGGCGTCCACCACCATGTGCATGTCGATGAACACCTGCTGGCCGAGCACCCCGCGGCTGGCGATGTCGTGGCAGTTCAACACCCCCGGCACCGCCATGGCCACCGTGTGGATCGCCTCGGGGGCGATGGCGATGTGATCCACCAACCAGGGCAGGTTGGTGCGCACCACCTGCCAGCAGGAGCGCACCAGCAGCAGGGCCAGGGGCGCCGCCACCGCCACATCCAGCCAGTTGAGCCCGAACACCCTGGCGCCGCCGAGGCCGGCCAGCACCATCAAGGTGGTCCAGATGTCACTGGTGGTGTGGTGGGCATCCGCCAGCAGCAGGGCGCTCTTGAGCCGCAGCCCCTGCTGCCGTTCGTAGCGGGCCAGCAGGATATTGCCCAGCAGCGACACCACCAGCAGCACGAAGGCGCCGTTCTCCAGCCGCAGTGGTTCCAGCCCACTTAGCACCCGTTGCGCCGCCGACTGCAGGATCTCGATGCAGGCGAACAGGATGAACACCGCGATCGCCAGGGCGCCGATGCCTTCGTATTTGTGGTGCCCGTAGGGGTGGTCGCGGTCGGGGAGTGGATCGGAAAGGCTGTTGGTGATCACCCCCAGCAGGCTGGAGAGGCCATCGGTGGCGCTGTGCATCGCATCGGCCAGCACCGCCAGCGAACCGCTCCACAGCCCCACGAACAGTTTCAGGAAGCTCATCGCCACGTTCACGCTCAAGGCGATCAGCAGCACCGTGTTCACCGCCTCGCGGTTGTCGGCCACGGCCGAGCGGGGCGCGTCTCCATGGGCGGCGCCTTCACGGGCCAGCCCCCCGTCGGCCACGTCCTTCGGGGCCTGGGCGCCCGTGTCGGGACGGATCCGCTCAGCCGTCATCGGAGAGGCCCCCGGGCCTGGCTCGGTTACCCCCAACCTATTGAGCCCCTGGGCAGGGGAGAGGAGCTGAGCTAAAGATGCTGACGTTCGTTCGCAGCGGGCGTTGCTCTCCTTGCCTTCTTCCGCTCGCCCCCTGGAGGCCGCTTCCTGGCGCGGCCTGATTCCCTTCCTGCCGGTGGCGGCCCCTGCCGCGGCCGTGCTCGGCGGTTGGCTGCTGCTAGACAGCCTGCACACCCCCCTCTCGGGCGGCCTCCCCCTGCTTGCGGCAGCCGGTGCCTGGTGGTGGTGGCGGCGTCCACGCGGCCAGATCACGCCCCAGCTGCCCAGCTCCTGGAACGGCTGGATCGAACGCTGTGAGGGGCTGCTGCCCCGGTTCGAGCAGCTGGAGAGCGCCAGCACGACCGCCTCCGACACCTTCCAGGCGGCCCAGCAGCAGCGCCGCGACCAGCTCCAGCAGCTGCGTGGCCGCCAGCACCGCCAGGCCCTCGATCTGGGGCTGGTGGGCCTGCGTCCGCTGGAGCGTGCCCTGGAGGGCCCGCTGGTGCAGGGCGTGCGCGCGCCCCTTCCGATCACCCTGCACTGGGGCCATCCGCTGGCATCCCACAGCCCCGATTGGAGCTGGCCGGCCCCCTTCCCCCGCTGCGACCTGCTGCTCCATGCGGTGCACCCGCCGCTGCAGGCCGCCGATCTGCGCTGGCTGGAGACGCTGCCTGCCGGCCAGCCCGTCTGGCTGCTGGTGGTGGGTGAGGAGCCGCAGCTGGTGGCCGATCTGCAGGCCCAGCTGCCGGCGCCTCTGCGGGAGCGGCTGCTGCCCTGGAGCGGCCAGCCCGAGGCCCTGCCTGTTGCCCTGACGCCCTTGGCCCAGGAGCTCCGCCAGCAGGGCCACGCGCTGCTGCACCGCACCGAGCAGCGCCAGCTCGAGCGGTTGCACGGCGAATGGCAGGGTTTACTGGAACGCCTGCGGCGTGAGCGCTGCAAGGCGCTCGTGCAACGCACCCAGTGGCTGGTGGCCACCGGTGTGTTCGCCGCCCCCCTGCCCAGCGTTGATCTGCTGGTGCTGGCCGTGGCCAACGGGCTGATGCTGCAGGAGATGGCCCGGCTGTGGGATTGCCCCTGGGGGATGGAGCAGCTGCGGGCGGCGGCCACCGAACTGGCCCGTGCTGCCCTGGCGCTGGGGGTGGTGGAGTGGACCGGCCAGGCCCTCGCCAGCGTGATGCGGCTGGAGGGCAGCGCCTGGCTGGTGGGCAGCAGCCTGCAGGCGCTCAGCGGTGCATATCTCACCCGGGTGGTGGCCCGGTCGATGGCCGATGTGCTGGCTCTCAGCAGCGGCGTGGCGGAGGCGGATCTGCAGGCGATCCGTCTGCAGGCCCCCCTGCTGGTGGCACGGGCTGCCGAGAGTGAACGGCTCGACTGGCCGGCGTTCCTCCACCAGGGCCGTCAGTGGGTGCTGCGCCAGGCCACGGCCTAGGGGCCTAGGGATTTTGGCTAAGGGCTTAGGGCTGGGGATTGTTGCGTTTGATCTACTGAATGATGTAGTTGCGTGAAGTGCGGAGCGCTTCTGTTGAACATCTGCGAAGAGATGGAGGCCGCGTGCCTCGCTTCGGCAGCTCTTCCTTAGCGTTTTCGTACGGTGCCTTTTGCTGCTCTCTCGCTGCGGATGCTGGCGGATTTTCCGTTGCTGCCTGAGGCGAGTGGAGGGTGAAGAAGCCGTTTCCTTCCGTCCTCTTACCTCCAATGGCCACGGCTGTTCGCAGCGGACGTCTCAGCTCCTGGGAGAGCTTCTGTCAGTGGGTCACCTCCACCGACAACCGGATTTACATCGGTTGGTTCGGTGTGCTGATGATCCCCTGCCTCCTGGCAGCCACGATCTGCTTCATCATCGCCTTCATCGCCGCTCCTCCCGTCGACATCGACGGCATCCGGGAGCCCGTTGCCGGTTCCTTCCTGTACGGCAACAACATCATCTCCGGCGCCGTTGTTCCTTCCAGCAACGCCATCGGCCTGCACTTCTATCCCATCTGGCAAGCCGTGAGCCTCGATGAGTGGCTCTACAACGGCGGCCCCTATCAGTTGGTGGTGTTCCACTTCCTGATCGGCATCTCCTGCTACATGGGTCGGCAGTGGGAACTCTCCTACCGCCTCGGCATGCGCCCCTGGATCTGCGTCGCCTACAGCGCGCCGCTCTCGGCCGCTTTCGCGGTGTTCCTGATCTACCCCTTCGGTCAGGGTTCCTTCTCTGACGGCATGCCCCTCGGCATCTCCGGCACCTTCAACTTCATGCTGGTGTTCCAGGCGGAGCACAACATCCTGATGCACCCCTTCCACATGCTGGGTGTGGCTGGTGTGTTCGGCGGC
>NZ_JAHLYO010000031.1:0-105014 GCF_025128015.1 Synechococcus sp. CS-1333 | reverse complement strand
GGTATGGTCATGTAAGACCACACAGCGCATTGGGAAGCAAAACTCCCCATGAGGTCTACACTGAGACCAAACCCTGTTCTTCCCGCCCGGGGTTAACGATGTCAGGGGCCGAATCTGTCCAGTAAAAGCCATCCACATCAATCTGCGCGAGAGCTGCTGGGACTCAGAAGAGATAAAGCAAGTAAGGAGGATCCGCAATAAGCTGATTCATGCTGGCGGACAGGCCGATGAGTCTACTCGTGACCTGGCGAATCTGGTCCATATTCAAGATGGTTTCATGCATATCTTTCCAGAACACTTAAAGCAATCTTATGTCCGACTAAAATCACCTGCACTGGTTATCATGTCGCACGACGCACTTTCGTAAGCGGCCTTCGCGTTTCAAAGATTGCAAGTGTCCATCGAACTTGTTCTTAGGCAGTTCCGCGAACCACCCCCAGCCAGCAGGCCCCTTCCTGATAAACAACTGAGTTCACAGCAATCGGTCTCTTAAACCCTTGCCCCGCAACTGCACTCTAAGCAGGAACGCCAACGCCAGCCGTGGTTAACGGGTCCGTGAACCACTTGTGACCGCGGCTACAGCAGATCGCGATGGTGTTGTTGCTCAGGGATGCTCCAACGGCAGCCCCTGCGCCTTCCAAGCCCGCAGGCCGCCGCGCATGTTCGCCACCTGGCTCAGCCCCTTCTTCTGCAGCTGCTGTGTAGCCAGGGCGGAGCGGCTGCCGGAGTGGCAGAGCACCACCGTGGGGCGATCCGTGGGGATCTCGTCGGCCCGGCTCTGCAACTCGGGCAGGGGAATCAGCAGGCTGCCCGGGATGCGACCGTCCGGGCCCTGCACTTCCGCTTCGGAGCGCACGTCCACCAGCGTCAGCTCCTGACGGTGTTCGGCGACCCAGCCAGCCGTCAGCTCTGGCAGGCCGGCATAGCTGCGCTCGATCGGTGCCCAGTTGTCCGCTTCCTCCAGGCCACCGTCGGCGGGCCTACCGCAGCGCAGGTTGGCTGGCAGGGCCAAGGCGATCCGGTTGGGGTGGGGGAGGTGCAGGTTCTCCATGTAGCCCACGAAGTCGCGCTCATCGGCCTCGCCGCCGAGCCGGGCGTTGTAGGCCTTTTCCTCGGCCACCGAACTCATCGCGCGGCCGCTGTAGTCGTGAGCGGGGTACAGCAGGCAGTAGTCGGGTAGAGACAAGAGCCGCCCGGTGATCGAGTGGTAAAGGGTGGCGGCATCCCCCTGCTGAAAATCACAGCGGCCGCAGCCGCGCACCAGCAGTGCATCGCCGGTTAACGCCATCGAGTGGTCGTCGAGCACGAAGCTGAGGCAGCCATCGGTGTGGCCGGGGGTGGCGCGCACCTCCAGGTGGCGGCCGCCGAAGCTCACCCGATCCCAGTGGCGCAGGGGCAGGGTCACGTTTTCGGCCCCAGCGACGGCGGCCAGGCCGATGGGGCAGCCGGTGGCCTGCTGCATCCGCCAGCTGCCGGTCACGTGATCGGCGTGAACGTGGGTGTCGAGACAGGCGACCAGATCGATGCCCAGTTCGCGGATCAGCGAAAGATCGCGGGGGTGCTGCTCGTACACCGAATCGATCAGCACCCCCTGCCGGGAGGCCACCTCCGCCAGCAGGTAGGTGAAGGTGCCCGTCTCGGCATCAAAGAGCTGCCGCAGCAGCAGCGGCGCAGCGCCGGCGGCGGCCGCCAGGGGAAAGGGAGCGGAGGAGGCCATCGCGTCGGGCGACTCAGCCCTCACCCTGCTGGGGCCCAGCCTGCAGCTTGGGAGGCCCTTCCGCCAGGACGCCCTGCAGGTAGGCGCCCACGAACATCCCGGCCAGACCGATCAACACCGGCCCGTTGCCGATACCGATGCTGGCCACCGCCGCGCCGGGGCACAGGCCACTCAGGCCCCAGCCCACACCGAAGATCACGGCACCCGGCACGGTGCCGGCCAGCATCGGCTTCACCTCATGGGAGAAGGGCAGCCCCAGCAGCGTGGTCTGCCGCAGCCGCGGCGCCAGCCGGAAGCCGATGGTGGTGACCGCCAGGGCCGCCGCCATCACCAGCAGCAGGCCGAGGTCGCGCAGCTGCAGGAAGCTCAGCACCACCTCCGGCCGGGCCATGCCGCTCCAGGCCAGCCCATAGCCGAACAACCCACCACCCAGCAGGATCGCGAACAGGCGCTTCATGGCGTCACCCCCAGCAGCAGCACGATCCGGGCGGTGACGATGGCCACCGCCATGAACACGGCGACCGCCAGCAGCGAGGCCCTCGAGAAGGAGGCCACGCCGCAGATGCCGTGACCGGAGGTGCAGCCCGAGGAGAGCCGGGTGCCGAACCCCACCAGCACACCCCCCAGCGCCAGCCGCCACCAGCCCACGGCGGTAACGAAGAACGCCTGGTGGGTCGCGGCGTACAGCCAGGCGCCGAGCACCATGGCCAGGGCGAACAGCAGGCGCCAGTGGCGCGAGCTGCGCTCGGCTTGAAGTGGCGTGAAATAGGTGAGCGTGGAGCTCAGAAAGGAACTCGCTCCGGCTTTCACACCGAGGCTGAGATACATGACCATCAGTCCCAGTCCGAGGAGCAGTCCCCCGGACAGATACGACGCGACGCCATTGGGAAAAGGGAAGTCCAATCGATGCGGTCATCGAAGACGCTTGGATCATAAGCACATAAGCGAGAGCATCCCTGGCGATCAGCCCATGCGGCAGGCGTCGTAATAATGGTTCTCTCCTTCATCCACAAACTCACCAACAACGTGCAGCCCCGCAGCAGCAAGGGCGCGGCGGTACACCTCGTCGCCGAGGGAAACGCAGTGGCCGCCCATCATGGTGTCTTTCCAGGCCACCGCCTGCACAGGGGCGGTGAACAGAAAACGGCCACCAGGTTGTAGAGCAGCAGAGACGCGACGGATCAGTGCGCGCTGCCCATCAGCTGGCAGTAGAAACAACAGGCCGACGGCCACAATTCCGTGGAATGTGCTGTTGAAGAAACTGGACTTTTCCACGGGCTCGCACGCCACCCTCGCCTGGGGAAAGCGCTGCCGATACGCAGCCACCATGCTGGGAGAGGCATCCACGGCTGACACGTGGCAGCCCTCGGCCATCAGCGCTGCAGAAATCGGCACACCACAACCGCAGCCCAGATCAAGAACAGAAGGACTTGCCGGCAAGGCCCGGCTCCAGCTGCGCACGGTGGCGGCACCAATCGAGGAGCGCTCTGCCACAAAACGGGCCGCTACGGCTTCCCAGCCATTGGATCGATCAACCTCCATACAACGCCTCCGCTGACAATGGCCTGGCCCCGTCCATCCTCAGCCAACAACAATCAGCACGAACGCAGCCCCTACTCCACAACAAACGCAAGCTTGACCTCGGCGAGACAGCGGCTGTCGGGTGTGGCTGTTGGACGTGCCAGGACATCTGCGGTGATCTGGGTGGCACCGGCTGCGGCAGGCATCCCCCCAGGCGCGAACAGTGCCCTATGGCCTACACCCAGAAAGGTGAACGCATAGGCGATTGTCATGCTCTTAGCTAGGATCAGCCTCGCTAGCGATCGACCAGTTCGGGACGGTTGGACGCATGGGCACGACACGACGCGGGCTCGACGTCAGCACCGGCGACGAAGGCGCCATCGCCGCCATCGACACCTTCACCGACCGCCTCTGCGGTCTTGACCTCGGTGCCGAGAGCGTGCTCGACGCCGCCGCCACGTTTGCCGACGTGGCCAGCCTGCAGCTCGGCGCAGCGATGTTGGGGCTCTACGGCCAGACCACTGAGGCCTCCGCGCTGGCCGCCGGCCACCTCGCTCGGCTGGCAACGCTCGAACCCGCGCTGAACGAACGGGAGGCCGCCACCCTTGCGGCGCTGCGGCGGTGGGACAGCGGCGATTTCCTGCTCGCGGTCGAGCGGTTTGAGGCGCTGGTCACACGCTGGCCCACCGATCTGCTGGCGGTAAAGGCCCTCGAGTTCCTTTACTACGTACTCGGCCAGCAGCACATGGGGCCGCGGTTCCTCGACCAGATCGAGCGCATCGCCGAACCCAATCTCAACGACCCGGACTTCCTGGCCGTGTGGTCCTTCGCCACCGAGCTCACCGGCCACGCCGAGGCCGCAGCCGAGCTGGCTGAGCAGGCCCTCGCCCTTGACGCCCACACCCCATGGGCCCAACACACGCTCGCCCATGTGTTCATCACCCACGGCGACCCGCCCGGCGCCATCAACCGCCTGGCCGGCTTCCTCCCCGTCTGGCAAACCAGCAGCAGGCTCATCTACTGCCACAACGCCTGGCACCTCGCGGTCGCGCATCTCGACCAGCTCGACCGTGACGGCGCCGACGCCGTGTTCCGCGACCACATCTGGGGCATCACCCCTGACAGCCCCGGCGAGCAGATTGACGCCGTTTCCTACCTGTGGCGCGCCGAGATGGCCGGCGCAACCGTGCCCGACGCGACCTGGGCCGCCGTGGCTGACCACGTGGAGGCCCGGGTTCACGAGTGCGTGTTCCCGTTCCTGAGCGCCCATCACGGCTACGCGCTGGCCCGCGCCGGGCGCGGCGATGCTCTGGCGAGGCTGCGGGAGTCTGTGCAGGCCCGCACCAACCGCGGTGACGGCGAGTCGACACGGGTCTGGCAACCGGTCGGACAGGCGGTGGTCGAGGCCAGCATTGCCCACGGCACCGGTGACTACGCCACCACCGCGGCGCTGCTCGATCCCGTGATGCCGGCGGTGACCGCCGTCGGGGGAAGCGACGCCCAGGACGATCTGTTTCGCCTCGCCTACCTCACCGCCCTAGCCGGCACCGACCGCCACGCTGACGCGCGCCACTATTGGGAGCTGATGACGGCCTTCAAGACACCGTCACCCCTGGATCTCCAGCTCTGGGCGCAGTTCTGATGGGGGCCCCTTTCGAGGGGGTGCCGCCCCTACTCCACAACAAACGCAGGCTTCACCTTGGCAAGGCAGCGGCTGTCGGGTGTGGCTGTGGGACGGACCAGAAAATCTGCGGCGATCTGGGTGACGCAGGCTGCCGCAGGGGTGCCCCCCGGTGCGAACAGCGCCCCATGGCCCACACCCGGGAAGGTGACCACAGTGGCGGTGGTCAGATTCTTCGCCACAGCTTCTCCGTAGGGAGCAGGCGTGACGGGGTCGTAGCTGCCGTTAAGCACCAGGGTGGGGATCTGCCGGTTTCTGTAGACGAAGGGCGGCTTCTGCTCCACCTGCAGCACCTCACAGGCCCGGTTCACGCCTTCGGCTTCGCGCAGGCCGAGGGGAAGCAGCTGCGGGTAAGCGGGCGGTAGCACCTGGGCCGGATCCACCCGAATCGATCGCGCCCGCGCGCAGAGAACGGTGTGATACATCTCCTTCGCACCAGGGGGCTCCAGATCGGAGAGCGCCTCAGCCACCCAGGCGAAGTTGCCCTTGCTGGCCGCCTGAATGAACCGGGGCAGGGAACTGCCACGGGTGGACTCACCGGAATAGGGCCGCGCCAGATAGGGAACCATGGCCATCACGAACGCATTGCCATCGAGCTTGGTGACGAATGGCTGCTTGCTGGAAGGGATGGTCAGCGTGAGGGGCAGAGGCTTGCGGTTGAGCTCATCAACGATGGTGAGAAACGTCTGCTCGAGCTTGGGGTAGGTGGCGTTGCAGGCGGGATCCTGGGCGCAGGCCTGGAACACGTTGCGCAGGGCGTAGCTGAACGTGTAGCTGGAGGCCAGATTGAAATCCACATCAGGCCGCACCACGCCATCAAGGATCACGCTGCGGAGCTTGGCCTTGTGCTGATCCGCCTGGGCGATCACATACTGCCCCAGCAAGGTGCCATAGGAAACGCCGTAGTAGTTGAACTGCGGGTAGCGCAGCGTCTCCACCACCGTATAGATATCTGCGGCATTTTCGCGGGTGTTGAAGGCACTGGGGTTGATGCCCTGGGCCTTGAGGCGCTGATTGCAGGCCTGGATCCAGCTGGCATCGGTATAGGGGATCTCCCCCTTCGCCACCGCAATGTTGTGCGCATGGTGCTCAGGGCAGAAGAGGAACGGTTTGGCAAAGCGCGTGCCGCGCTCCTCCACGAAAATCATGTCACGGCTCTTCAACAACGCCGGGAGTTCAGGAAACTTCGGCAGGCCACCATTGACGATGTCACCGATGGTGGAATCCCCCGGGCCGCCCTGCTCCACCACCAGGGGATCGGCGGCAGGGGCGCTGCCGCTGCTGCGGGTGCGGACCACACCGAGCTGGATCGTGCGGCCCTGGGGTTGCGCGTGTAATTCAGGAACTGTGACGTAGCCACAATCCGACTGGGCGGCGATGGCGGCAGGCACGTCAAAAGTTTTGCAGTCGACACCAGTCCATGCCGCGTCAAACCGGGCCCGATCGGTAGCGGCATGGCTCACCGCACCACTGCCCACGGCCACACAAGCCACAGCAAGCAGGGTGGATGGGCCGAAGCGAGCCAGCGCCGCCTGTGCCAGCCGGACGGTACGTGCTGGAAGGGGGGAAGGATGAAGCTGCATCGGGGCCAACGATCTGCTGAATTCAAGCAAACAACCGTTCTGCGTCAGTAGATGGTGCTCACTCTCACCATCAGCGTGTGCCGTTCAGGATCAAGCACGGCGAGCATGAAGTCGTTCACGTCCGTGGCGAGCGTGTCTCGCACCGTCTTGGGTGCGTGCAGGATGTTGGTACCTGCGGTTTGGATCTGGTACCAACCGATGGGCGGATGGGGAGGCATCGTCTGACGGAATTGCGCCAGCAGCTGCTGATCGGTGAGGTTGCCCACGGCCCCCGCCGCTCGGGCCCTGCGGATACCGGCGAGGTGCGCCAAGGTCGTCTCAGGGATCGGCAGAGGCTGCCAGTGGCTGGTGGCTTTCAACCTGCGGGTCAACGCGTCGAAGTCGCCCTCGCTGAGCCCGAACACCATCGTGATCTTGAGGCCTTCGCGCCCGAACCAGCCCGCCTCCGCCGGCGATACCTGAGCCATCAACACTCTGGCCGCCGCTGGAATGCCGTACTGGCGGCGAATCACCTGCTCGTCTGTCTCAGGCGCCATGCAGCCCGCAAGGGCGGCAGAACAGAGCAGCACGGGGAGAAGGGATGGCCTCATGGGGTCAGATTCTGCTGGGCGGGAGGATCTGGGGTTGTGGGAGGCAGTAGAGCGAACTGTCGGCTTTGAGCAGGTACCTAGGCATTAAACCCAAGCTGCGGGGGCGACTTCTGCAGGGCACGCTCCACATCTACTCGCGTGGCTTGATCCTGAAAGAGCCAAACAAAGACGGGTAGCTGAATGAATGCATTCATGAATAAGTGGAAACTTCTTGCTCAATGCTCTCGCCACATACCCAACCACTTTGCGCATTCGCTCTACATCAAAGCAGCGCAAGGTGTTCCATCCTGATGGCTCTCTTCACCTCGCCAGGGGCGCTGCATCGCCGATCACGATGAACGGGGCCCAGAGATAGGGGTGCCGGCCATCCGGATCGCGCCGCAGCAGCGCCAGCTTCGCCTGCCGCATCGCTTCGGCCTTGTCCATCCCCGCCTTGAGGTTCCCGTAAAACGCCTTGGTGATCTGGGCGCTCTCCGCATCAGCCGCGCTCCACAGGCTTGCCACCACCGCCCTGGCGCCAGCCCGTTCCAACACGTAGGCCAGGCCGCTCAGCCCCACGTCGTTGTCGCTGGTGATCTTGGCCGTCTGGCAGGCCCCCAGCACCAGCAGTTCGGTGTTCGACAGACCCAGCTGCGCCGCTTCAGCGATCGGGTACTGCTGGCGGTTGGCAAACAGCAGCGTGTTCGCCTGCATCCCCAGATTCGGGCACCCCGCTGCGACGAAACAGCCGTGGGTGCCGAGGTGCAGGATCGGATAGCGGTTCGCCTGCTGCCGGAATTGCTCCAGTGTTGCCTGGTTGCGGCGCAGATCACGGCTGCCGGGGTAGCTGCCCAGCAGATAGTTCGCTTCTGCTTCCGTGCCCGGCAGTTCCCTGACGGTGGGGGTGGGATTGGCCAGCACCAGTGCCTTTTGAACGCCGCCGCCACCCCCACCGGCGGGCTGGGCGGTTGGGGCACCGTTGCGGCTCAGCCGCGTTAGGTAATGGATCGGGTACTTCTCCAGCAGGTACTGCTTCGTGCGGCCGTCGTAGAGCGTTTCCAGCGGGATCTCCCGCAGCTTGCCGGTGGCGAGCACCGCCAGCCGCCCTCCCGCCGGCAGCAGCCCCCGGTCCTCCAGGGGCCGGATCAACAGGTCGTACAACTGCTCGCTGCGTTCCAGGTAGGTCTCCCCTCGTTCCAATTGCTGCCGGTAGGTCTCCACCAGGACAGGGAAATCCTTGGGCAGAGGGACCGTCACCACCTGAAGATCACTGCGGGTCAGCGCGAACAACGCCATCGTGTCGGCCCGTTTCGGTACGCCGGTGAGCGGCGCCGGCTGCAGCACCACCGTGCCCGCCGGGGTTCCCGCCTGCAGCCGTTGCAGATCCGCCGGCCGGGTTTCCAACAACTCGGCAATCTCGGGATACCTGCCGATCAACTCCTCCGCCGCACGGAACTGCGCCGCCTCCTGCTCCACCAGCAGCTGCATTGTCCGCGGATTCAGCTCACCCTCCAACCGCTGCCGCTGCCCCTGCATCTCCACCTGCCGCAGCCGCCACCCCTCAAGCGCCCGTTGCGCCTCAGGATTGTTCACCCGTGCCTCGATTAGGCGGCTGTAATCGGCCAGATCAGCGCTGGCGAACTGATTGACCCAGGTGAAGGCTTCCGCTGCCATCTTCTGCTCGATTAGCAGCTCCACCAGCGATGAGGCCGCCCATTGACTTTGGCTGAGGAAGCTCTGCCGATCGCTGCGTTGAAGGCCACGCCGCATCTCCAATTGGATCGCCAGACCCTTCTCCAGATTTTCGATGGCTGGCTTGGGTTGCTGTTGATCTCGCTGTAGAAGCGCCAGATTGGATAGAGTTACAGCCTCACCGCTACGGTCCTTGACCTCCCTCAGTATCTCCAGCGCCTGCTTGTAGATCTTCAGCGCCTCCTCTGGCTTACCAAGACTGCGATACACCAATCCGATGTTGTTGAGAGTGGTTCCCTCTCCGTTGCGGACCTTCACCTCCCTTAGGATCTCTAGTGCCTGCTTGTAGACCTTCAGCGCCTCCTCCGGCTTGCCAAGATTGCTATACACCAATCCGATGTTGTTGAGAGTGCCTCCCTCTCCGCGGCGGTCCTTCACCTCCCTTAGAATCTCCAGTGCCTGCTTGTAGATCTTCAGCGCCTCCTCCGGCTTACCAAGACTGCGATACACCAATCCGATGTTGTTGAGAGTGGTTCCCTCTCCGCTGCGGTCCTTCACCTCCCTTATGATCTCCAGTGCCTGCATGTAGATCTTCAGCGCCTCCTCCGGCTTACCAAGATTGCTATACACCAATCCGATGTTGTTGAGAGTGGTTCCCTCTCCGCGGCGGTCCTTCACCTCCCTTCGGATCTCCAGTGCCTGCTTGTAGATCTTCAGCGCCTCCTCCGGCTTACCAAGATTGCTATACACCAACCCGATATTGTTGAGAGTGGTTCCCTCTCCGCTGCGGACCCTCACCTCCCTTAGAATCTCCAGCGCCTGCTTGTAGATCTTCAGCGCCTCCTCTGGCTTCCCAAGATTGCTATACACCCCTCCGATGAAGTTGAGAGTGGTTCCCTCTCCGCTGCGGTTCTTCAGCTCCCTTTGGATCTCCAGTGCCAGCTGGATGAATTTCAGCGCCTCCTCCGGCTTACCAAGATTGCTATACACCAATCCGATGTTGTTGAGAGTGATTCCCTCTCCGCTGCGGTCCTTCACCTCCCTTATGATCTCCAGTGCCTGCTTGTAGACCTTCAGCGCCTCCTCCGGCTTACCAAGACTGCGATACACCAATCCGATGTTGTTGAGAGTGGCTCCCTCTCCGCGGCGGTCCTTCACCTCCCTTCGGATCTCCAGTGCCTGCTGGAAGAATTTCAGCGCTTGCTCCGGCTTCCCAAGATCTCTATACACCCCTCCAATGTTGTTGAGGGTGGTCCCCTCCCCTCGGCGGTCCTTCAACTCCCGAGCGATCGCTTGTGCTTGCTGGTAGTGCTTCAGCGCTTGCTCCGGCTTCCCAAGATCTCCATACACCACTCCAATGTTGTTGAGGGTGGTCCCCTCCCCTCGGCGGTCCTTCAACTCCCGAGCGATCGCTTGTGCCTGCTGGTAGTGCTTCAGCGCCTCCTCCGGCTTCCCAATATCTCCATACACCCCTCCAATGTTGTTGAGGGTGATTCCCTCTCCGCGTCGGTCCTGCAGCTTGCGAGTCATCGCCAGCGCTTTTGCATAGGTGGCCAGGGCCGCCTCCAATTGACCCTGCCCCTTCTGTCGATTGGCCAGATCCGACAGCTTCAGCAGTTGCCCATCCACTGCCTCCGCCGCCATCGCCGCCGGCACCACCAGCCATCCCACCGGCAGCAGGCCCACGCTGAGGGCGAGTCCAGCGGCCAGCCAGCGACCCATCAGCTCAATCTGCTCCGCGTCATCGAGACCCTCCTGGGGCGCAGGCCTTGTAGGCCAAGTTCACCAAGCCGCCGGGAGCAAAGCGCATGGAATCAACCACCAGGGTGCGGAGGCCACCGACCTGGCGCAGGTTCTTCCGCGCCAAGTCCTGCAGGCCATCGGGTCTGAGGGCGAGGGTGGAACCTTCGGATTGGATCGCCAGCGCCGCGGAGGCCAGCAGTACCTCCGGTTGTGGAAGGCAATCCTTCAGGGGCTCGCCGCGCATTTCAGGATTGCGATTTTCCTTGTACTTCACCGGTCCCTGGAAGGTGATGCTGGCCACCTCTGCCAACCGCGCCCTGCGCTCACCGCCCTTCGAGAAGACCACCTCCGAGGGACCGACAGTGACCAGCCGCACCCCCGAGTATGTCTCGCCCTTGGCCACCAGACGTATGGTGACGATCGGCGGAAGCTGAAGGCGCACCGGCTCTGCGGCCATGGCAGACAGCTGGTTGGAGACGACGGGAAGAACAAGAGCAGTCGCAGACGTAGCGATGGCTACGAGACATTCTCTACGTCTGCTAAGCATGGTCCCCCTTAGCATGGCTACTTAGGAAGAGCTTAATGGCAGGCGACGGTGGGCCCGCCAACTCCACGAATCGTCATGTGCCCCCTCATCCAGCAGGAGTCTCCCGATGGCGAATGAGCCAGGTAACGAGAAGCTTCCCTTCCTGGGTGGATTCGCCAGCATCCTCAGTCTGCTGGGGATCATCCTGTTCTTCTCTGGTTGGATCTATCGCTGGTCCTACTTCGCCTACTTCAATCTGGACGTCAATGCGCAGTCCTTTCCGGCCCAGTCGTTCCTGATCGTTCCGATTCAGATCTTTGTCGGCAGTGTCGCCAATTTCTTCAAAACCCTGATTGTCCTCTCGGCGCTGCCGCTGCTGATCGTCGGCACCCTTTGGTTGCTGCACCAGCTGCCCGACCTTCTGGCGATGGCGATCCGCCGGGTGCCCTGGATCCGCTCCCTGCGGCCACTGGCGTGGAAGCCATCTGGCCTGCAACCGGCGGTCAGGCGTTTCGGGGCCTCCCTGCTCGATGAGCTGGTAATCGTGGGCTGGGTGCTGGTGCTGCTGTTCTGGCTCTCCCAGCATCAGGGGCAGGTCGATGCCCGCCGGGACGCGCTGGAGAGCAGCTCCACCCTCCCGGTGGTCACCTTGGTCCTGCCGCAGGCGGAGGGGGTCCTGGGTCAGGATCTGCGCTACCTCGACGACTCCGGTGAGGCCATTCCCGATCCACCGCTGGCGAACAACGTGTTCATCGGCGACCGGGTGCTTCCCCGGCAGATCCGCGACTCCAGCCTTTCCGACCCCGAGAGCCAGCAGGTGTGGCGGCTGCTGGCCAACGAAACCCTCGGCTGGCTCTACCTGATCCGCACGTTGCCCGACACCTCCGAACCCAGCGAACGACCGCTGGTTCTTGCGATCCCGAATGCCAAGCAGGGCCAGTCGCTGATCCTCAGCCCGGCACCTCCGGAGATCAGCCCCTGATCACACTCCTTGCTCCGTAGCCTTCAAACTTGTTCTTCGACACTTCCTCAAACCACATCCTGCCATCAAGGCTTTTCTGTTGAACACAACCAGCATCCCACCCAATCCTGAGAAACCCTAGCTGCCGCAGCGAAGCTGCAGCCCTAGCCCATGCTCATCCCTGTGTTTGCAGGTCCGCAAACCACTATTCAGCTTGAAACACTCTCAGCCACGCATAAAGACTCAACGAGGAGGCACTCAGCCGCACAGCTGCAAGAGCCGAAATAAATGTCAAGCCGAATAAAGAGATAAACAACTAAGCGCTCATTGCCACTGGCCCCCATCACCCAACACGCTCCCCCCATCACCCAACACGCTCCCCCCCTCCCCCCGAAACGCCGCAATCGCCTCAGGCAGCGTGGGGTAGAAGCGCTCGGGGCCGACGCGGTCCACGAAGCCGGTTCTGCTGAGCTGTTGGTAGAGGTCCTGCTTGGTGCGGGCCATGGCGAAGACGATGCCGTTCGCCGTGAGTTCGCGCTGGACGTCCTGGAGCACATCGGCGGCGGTGATGTCGATCTCCACGATCGCCTCGGCGTTGAGCACGAACCAGCGCACTGGCGTGGGCTCAGCAGCCA
Source organism: Synechococcus sp. CS-1333 (assembly GCF_025128015.1). Taxonomy (NCBI): domain Bacteria; kingdom Bacillati; phylum Cyanobacteriota; class Cyanophyceae; order Synechococcales; family Synechococcaceae; genus Synechococcus; species Synechococcus sp. CS-1333. The sequence goes on along the minus strand of NZ_JAHLYO010000031.1, from coordinate 92,386 downwards.
CAGCCGCCAGGGCGCGACGGCGGAAGTCTTCCGCATTGGCGAAGCAGAGGGGGGCGTCGTAGCGGTACAGCACCAGGCCGGGGATGGTGCTGGCTCCCTCCCAGTCGTCCACGTCGTGCAGTCCGCCCAGCTGGGGCACCTGGCCCAGCACCGCGTCGTGGGGGCGCACCAGCCGCGCGAACAGATCGATCACCGACAGCGCCACCGCCAGGCCCACGCCCATCAGGATGTCGGTGAACAGCACACCAGCGCAAGTGATCAGCGCCAGGTGGAATTCGCTGCGCTTGAAATGGCGCATCCGCTTGAGCTCGCCGATGTCGATCAGGCGCAGGGCGGCATAGATCACGATCGACCCCAACGCCGCCTGCGGGAACAACGCCAGCAGCGGCCGCAGGAACAGCAGCACCACCAGCACCACCACGAACGCCACCAGCGAAAACAGCTGCGAACGGCTGCCCAGCGCTGCGCTGATCGCCGTGCGGCTGCCGCTGCTGCTCACCGGAAAGCCCTGCATCAGTCCATTGCCCAGATTCACGGCCCCCAGTGCCAGCAGCTCCTGGTTCGCATCGATGCGGTACCCGCCCCGTGCGGCGAAGGCGCGGGCGGTGAGCACGTTGTCGGAGTAGCCCACCAGGGCGATGCCCACCGCCGCCGTGAGCAGATACCGGATCTTGTCGAGCGCCAGGCCACCGGGCGGCGCCAGGTGGCTCAGCTCCGTGAAGGGCAGCGCAAAGCTGGGCAACCCGGCCGGGATCGCGCCGATCACGGCCACACCCGCCTGATCCAGGTGAAACAACCACACCGCCGCCACCGCCAGCAGCACCGCCAGCAAGGGCCCGGGCGCCGAGGGGAACCGCCGCTGGATCAGCATCAGGAAAACCAGCACCCCAATCGCCAGCAGCAACGTGGGCGGATGGATCTCGCTGCTGCGACCTGCCAGCTCCAGCAGCTCACCCGCCAGCGACTTGGCCTCAAGCTCCAGGCCGCTGATCTTGCCGATCTGGCCGCTGATCATGATCACCGCCACCCCGGCCATGTAGCCCACCAAGATCGGCTTCGAGAGCAGATCAGCCAGAAAGCCCAGCCGCGCCCAGCCCCCCAGCACACACACCAGGCCCACCAACAGGGCCAGCAGGCTGGCGAAGCTGGCATAGGCCAGCGGATCGCCGGCGGCGATCGGGGCGATCGCTGCTGCCGTCATCACCGCCGTGGTGGATTCGGGCCCCACCGACAACTGGGGGGAGGAGCCGATCAGCGCGTACAGCAGCATCGGCGGCAGGATCGCCCATAGGCCAGCGATCGGCGCCACGCCGGCCAGCTCCCCGTAGGCCATGCACTGCGGCACCAGATAGGCGGCCACGGTCACACCCGCCAGCACGTCCCCGCGTAGCCAGGCCGGTTGGTAGGCGCGCAGGCGCTTCAGGCCAGGCAACAGCGAGACGGACATTCCCTTGACCTGCTGCACGATCGCCTTCCTCCACAATGGCCTTCAACGCCGGAACGGGCGCCATGGAACCCGGCGCCGTTGGGCTCACCGTGCTGGTGGGGGTGATTGCCTTTCTGTATTCCGCCGTTGGCCAAGCGGGAGCCAGCGGCTATGTGGCGGCGCTGGTGGTGGCGGGGCTGCCGGAGGAGGATCTCAAGGCCACGGCGCTGCTGCTCAACGTGGCCGTCGCCACGATCGGCACACTGCAATTTGCCCAGGCCGGGCACCTGCGTTGGCGGCGGGTGTGGCCGTTTGTGGCCGGATCGGTGCCGCTGGCGGCCGTCGGTGGCTTCCTGCACCTGAACGCCAGGCCCTTCGAGTTGCTGGTGGGTGCCATCCTGCTGGCCTCCTCGCTGCGGTTGATCTTCAAGGCGAGCGGCGGCAGCCCAGGCCGTGTGCCCACACCACCCTCCTTCGGCAGCGCGCTCGGCAGTGGTGCCGCGATCGGCCTGGTTGGTGGCCTGAGCGGCACCGGCGGCGGGGTGATCCTTTCGCCGCTGATGTTGATCAAGGGCTGGGCACCGGCAGCGGAGGTGGCCGCCACCTCCATCACCTTCATCCTGTGCAACTCACTGGCCGCCCTCGGCGGTGTTCTGGTGAGCCAGCGACACCTGCCCGAGGGGATCATGCCGCTGGTGATCACCGTGGCGATCGCCGGCTGGCTGGGCTCCAGGCTCGGCAGCCGCCTGCTGTCCCTGCGCGTGCTGGAGCGCTGGATGGCCGCCTTGATCGCCCTGCTGGGGCTGAAGTTGCTGGTGGGATAAGCGAGGGGGGGCCAGGTGGGATCATCTGCTGCATCGGCGGCTGAACCAGCAGCAGCAACGGCGCGGATCAGCCCCAGGCTTTGCCACAGCCGCTACCGATTCATACGTTGAAGGTGTACCGAAGATTGCCTGCCATGCGCCGTGATACTCAGCTCTGGCTCGCAGGAAGCATCGTGGTGGCGATCGCGGTGGCCTCCGTCGTGGTGATCAACCAACGCGCCCAGATCTCCGACCAACGCGAGAGCCTTGATCAGCAGAGTCTGCTGACTGCTGAGCTGAAGGAACGCAGCGACGAGGCCGCCCGCCTGCGTCAGCAGGAAACGAACTTTGCCTTGCAACTCAAGGCGCTGGATGCGGAGCAGGCCAGGAACGCCGCCTCGGCGGCAGCGGATCAGGCCAGCCAGGCCGCATCGGAGCAACGGGCGCAGGAACGCCAGCGGCTGGAGGCCCAGATCCAGGACCTCAAAGTGCAACGGGAGCGGCTGGCGCGCCAGACCGCCTGCACCCAGATCCAGACAGGCCTGCGCTCAGCCGAACGGAACGGTGATGAAACCCAGACCAAGGCCCTGCAGGAGCGCTGGAACGCCACCTGCACCAGCGGCTGAACTCGGCGGACCTAAGTTCCCTTCACCGCCTCCACGACGGCCATGACCCGCTTCCAGCAGTCCCTGCAGGCCCTGGGGCAGGCCCGTCAGCTGATCGCGGTGGGGCGCAGTCAGGGGGATCTCGCCAAGATCGCCGACCTGGTGGACAGCTTCCTGGATACGCCCCAGATGGACGCCTGCCTCGCCCGCTTCCGCGCCCTGCCGGGTGGGGCGGAGTTGCTGGACAGCCGCTATCCCCCCCTCCAACCCGACCTTGATCGGCTCTCGGCCTTGCCACCGGGGAGCCTGGGCCACACCTACGCCGCCCTGATCCGTCGCCTCAACTACGACCCCTCCTTCTTCCGCCCACGCCCGATCGACACCGAGGGCCGCTGGCTCACCCAGCGGATCGCCACCACCCACGACCTGCACCATGTGGTGAGTGGCTTCGGCACCTCACCGGCCGGCGAGAACGGAGTGCTGGCGATCACCGCCACCCAGATCGGCTTCCCCGCCTACGTGAGCCTCACCCATGCCGCCCAGATCGCCGGCTTCCGCTTCGGGCTCGACGACTACGCCTACCTGAGCCGAGCCATCAGCCACGGCGTCACCATCGGCTTCACCGCCTCTGCCTTCGCCACCGCCCGCTGGGAGGAGGGCTGGGAGCTGCCAGTGGCGGCCTGGCGCGAGCGGCTGGGGGTGACCCTGCCGGCGGACGCGGAGCCCTACGGGTTGACCCCGGCCTGACGCTGGGTTGATGAACGCACCCCTGCCCTTCGAGATCCAGGCCTTCTGGGCCGGCCTGGCGGCCATCGCCGCCGGGGCGATCAATGCCCTGGCCGGCGGTGGCTCGCTGCTGAGCTTTCCCGCCCTCACCGCCATCGGCCTGCCGGCGGTGATGGCCAACGTGACCAACACCGTGGCCCTGGTGCCCGGCTACCTGGGGGCGACCAGGGCCCAGCGCCGGGAACTCCAGGGCCAACGGCAGCGGTTGCTGCTGCTGCTGCCGGTCGCCGCCCTCGGTGGCCTGCTGGGCGGCTGGCTGCTGCTGAAAACCGGTGAACGGCTGTTCACGCAGCTGGTGCCGTTCCTGATCCTGTTCGCCTCGGCGCTGCTGGCGGTGCAGGAGCCCGTGCGCCGCTGGTTGCAGCGCCGTTCCGAGCGGCATGGCCGCCAGCCATCGGAGCGCTGGGCCGTGGGGCCGGTGTTCCTGGCGTCCGTGTACGGCGGCTTCTTCGGCGGCGGGCTGAGCGTGATCGTGCTGGCGGTGCTGGCCCTCAGCCTCGATGACACCCTCACCCGGCTCAACGGCCTCAAGCAGGCCGTGTCGTTCGCCGCCAACCTCACCGCCGCCGCCTTCTTCCTCTTCTCCGGTCAGGTGGCCTGGGGCCTGGCGGCGGTGATGGCGGTCGGCGCCATCGTCGGCGGCGTGCTGGGCGGCAAGCTGGCGGGCCGGATCCCTGCGGCCACCCTGCGGGCCATCGTCGTGGTGGTCGGGGTCGCGGTGGCGGTGGTGTATTTCGTCAGAACCTGAAGGGGGCGCCCCTTCTGCAGGCGGTGCCGGGCTGCAGTGGCCCCATGGCTGCCCAGACTGGCCGTTCCTGGGCCAGTCAGCGTGGGGCACTCCACAACCAGCCGCGCCGCTGCCGTCGTTGCTGCCCTTGCCACGGCCCTAGCCGGCCTGGTGCTGCTGCTGGCCCTGGCCCAGCCGGGCCTGGCGGCGGATATGCCCAGCCCCGCCGCGTCGGCGGACAGCCAGCCGGTGGCGGGCAGTTTTCGTCTCTCCCAGGTGCGCATCCTTGGCGTGCCAGTGATCAACGTGGCGTCGTTGCGGGTGGCGGGCCCGGATCAGGCCGGCCCCGATGCCGCCGAGCGGGCGAAGGTGATCGAAGGCAACCTTGACCTCCTCTACCGGCCCGCCCAGCCCTGCACGCCGGGAGAGCGGATCGGCGAGCTGCTGCTGGAGCGCAGCGGCGTGGGGGCCGTGGAAGCCGTGTGCGACCCGGATCACCTGGGGCTGCAGGGCGCGCCGCAGGCCCTGCGGGTGGTGGTGCAACGGCAGCCGGGGGGGCTGAATCAGCTGGCCGCCGTGGTGCCCGGCCGCGCCACGCCGTTCCCGCTGCTCACCGTCACCGCCGCCGACGCCCAGCTCAACGGCACCAGCGAGGCGGCGTTGGCGGAGCGCTGGCGCAACCGGTTGGAGCGGCGGCTGCGCCGTGCCCGCCAGATCTACGGGAAGCAGCAGATCTCCGACCGGATGAGCATGGCGGCGTGGGTGGTCGCCGGCCTCACGGTGGTGCTGGTGCTGGCCGTGTGGCTGTGGCGGCGCCTGCAACGCCAGTTGCCGCGGCTGCAGCGCCAACGCGTCGAGCACGCCAGCCGGCTCGCCGCTGCCCGCTTCCATCTGGCCCAGAGCCTCAGTCGGCTGCTGCTGGCGGCGGTGCTGGTGCTGGGCGTAGCGATCGGCGCCGTGCTGCTGCTGGCCTCCCCCGGCCAGGTGGCACCAGCGATCGATGTGCTGTTTCAGCCGCTGGTGGTGCTGTTCAAAGCCCTGGCGATGCTGCTGGCGGCTGCCCTGCTGCGGGCGCTGGTGGGGTTGCTGCTGAGCCAGTGGGCCAGCAACGTGTTCGTGCCGGCGGCCTTCCAGGCGCGCCGCGAGCAGCGCTACCGCAGCCTGCTGCGCGTGCTCAGGCGCCTGGTGGATCTGGCCTGCGTGCTGGTGTTCAGCGCCTGGACGGTGATGGGCATTCCCGTGCTGCGCGATCTCTCCAGCAATGCCCTGCTGGCCAGTGGCGCCGTGCTCGGTGCCCTCGCCCTGGTGTTTCAGGGCTTGCTGCGCGATTTCGTGGCCGGGCTGGTGCTGCTCTTCGACGACCGCTACGCCATCGGCGACACCGTGGAGATCGGCGGACGCCTCGGCGAGGTGATCGATGTGGGAGTGCTGAGCACGGAGCTGCGCTGCCACGACCAACGGGTGGTGGTGGTGCCGAACAGCGGCTGTGAGCAGAGCGTGAACCACACCAAGCTGCGCTCGGGCGCCGAACTGTCGCTGCTGCTGCCCCATGGCACCGATCTGGCCTGGGCCCTGGCCGCCATCAGCGCCGAGCTGGCCGCCTTCGCGGCCGATCCCGCCTGGAGCGCCACGCTGCTGCAGCCCCCCAAGCTGCTGGGCGTGGATGCCATGACCGCCGATGGCCTGCGCGTCACCGCCCTGCTGATCACCGAAGCGGGCCAGCAGGGGGAGGCCCGCCGCGCCCTGCTCTCACGCCTGGTGCAGCGGCTCGAAGGCGGCGCACAAGCAGAGCCAGGCTGAGGGCGAGTGCGGCAACCAGCTGGAGCAGGGGCACGCCGATCGTGACCACAGCCTGCGCCAGTCCAGGTTCAGGCGTCGAAATGGAGTGGGGCGCGCTCAAGGCCAGCAGAGCGACACCACCAACGCCAAGCACCACGCTGGCGATCAGCAGCATCCATGCCTCACCGTTGCGTCGCCGCACACAGGCCGCCAACACCGCCAACAGTAGATACGGAGCAACCAGCAGGGCCAGCACCGGCAGATCCATGCTCCGCACGCCGCCGCTGCGTGCAGCGTGGAGAACCGCGGTGGCAGCACCAGCGCAGGCGCAGACCAGAAGGGTGGCGCGCGGCGGTGGCGTGGTGTTGATGGCGCTCAAGGTTGAACGGGCGCTGGGTGCCGCGTCGCGGGCCAAGCCTGCAACTGTCGCAGCCGTTGGCTCTGGCTGGCCTTCACACAGGCCCGCAGCTGCTCCCCTGCGCGCCAGCATTGGTCCATGGCGACCACCCATTGCTCCTGCTCGCGCAGCAGGGCCGCGCGCCCGCTTGCCTGAAGCGCAGGATCCGCAAGCGCAGCACGGAACGCCTGACGAAGCTGCCGGTCGAGGGCCGTGAGTTCTGCATCCCGGCAGATCAGCACCGTGGCGGCGCTGCCCGCCACCTGGCAGCGAATCGTCTCGCCATCAAAGGAATCCGGCGGTGGCGGAATCGCCAGCGCAGCAGACGTGCCGAGGCCCGCCATCAACAGCAACAGCGCCCGCGTCAACCGCCACCGTCCCCAGGCCCAGACAGCCGGTATCAGCAGTAGCCGGAACAGGTGCGGCGACACAGGATTCAGCAGGGAGCGTGGCAACTGTGGCAGGAGAGGCTGCAGCCGAGGGTGATGCTGTGGATGGGGCAAAGAGCACCAGGGGACACCACCAGGGACTTCACACGGAGAATCCCATGGGTGCATCGGCTGAGAGACACAGCTGCGGGCCGCCTGGGACCCGGCGAGCCAACGGTGCTGGGGTGTTCACATTGCAGTGGGCAGGGAGGCCTCACGGAGAAGGATCGCCGCAAGCAAAAGAGTGGCCGCAGGCCATCGCAAGGTGCATCCGGATGGCGATGAAAATAGACGATCTCTTGATTCATGTGGATTCAGACTCATCGCCAAGGCAACAATGACGGCTAAGGGCCCAACATGATTCAGCGATGCCTGCAATGAAGCAATGGCCAAGCCACAGCTGGCAAGCCGCAGCAGAGATAAACCCAAAGATCACGTGCTAAGATTAACGCGAGCTAGCCACAAGCGATTCGCCGAGCAGAGCGCAACTCTCTGAAGCGAATTGTTATGAATTGCTGCATTTTGAAGCGCCCTTCAGCATGAATACCCTCAAGCAGATCATCACCGCAGTGGCCGCAGCGGCCTCTTTTGGAATGGCCCTGCCGCTCGCCTCCCATGCCATTGATCCGGCCTACGCCAATCAACTGGAGAAATCCGGGTGCACCCAGGCCACGGAGCTGAAAGGCTGCGACATCAACAAGAGCAGGGAAAAGAATACAAAAGCTGGCTTTGGTGCCGCCAGCAGCGTGGTGTCTCCCTATGCGGGCCAGTGGGTCGCGAAAAACATTGACGGTCGTACCGTTTCCAAGATCCGTATCGACGGCAAGAACAAGGTCATGGTGAACGGCACCTCTGTGAAGAGCAAGCTCAGCGATGGCGCCTTGGTCTTCACGTCAGGCATGATCACCTACACGATTCAAGGTGATCCCCGCCTCCAGCACGAGAACAGCTGGTTCAATTCCGGCGTACGCACCACCGGCCCGATTCGCCGTCAATAGACGAAGGATTCATGCCTCACAGTTGGAACGCCTATCAATGCGCCAGCGCCTAATGGTCTGCGCCCTATGCACTGCGCCCCATCAAGTGGGATCAATCAAGTGGGGCCCATCATGTGAGCTCCATCGCCTGCGCCACCAGCCAATCAGAGACCCTGTTCACGGTAAAAGCGGCGGATCGCATCCTCTGCCACTTGAACCTGCGGGGCATCACAGGTTGAGGTCTTGCTGAAACGCTTGCCGGCCTTGTTGAAGTTGACGCGGCAACCACCCTCAAACTTCACCTGATGAATGCCAAGCAACAGGGGAACGATCTCAGGGGGATTGCCCGTGGATGACCCGCCACCGGAACTGGAAGCACCGCCTGCCGCACCTTTCGTGTAGGGGGCCGTATCCCAGAAGACAAAGATGGATTGCTTCTCCAACCGGTACACCTGCCCGCGCTTGCCATCGAGGATCTCGCGCTTGGCAGGCTCGCCACGCTCATCAACGTACGCATTGGGCGTGCTCTCGTTGGGCTTGAGCTCAATGGTCTGGCCGCCCTTGAGCCGAATAGAAACGAAGCCTTGCCGTTGGGAGAAGGTGCACAGCCCAGAAGAGGTGACCTTATCTTCTCCTGCAGGGAAAACGTCGCAGCGGGCATCAACAGTATCTGCCAGTGCTGGCGACGTGACCGCTAGAGCAGCAACACTCAGCAGGGATGCAGCAAAGCCATGAAGCGCTTTCACCTGCATAGCAATCACATCTGCAATGACTGTTTCACCATACCCGACTTATGCCTCAGAAAGACAAGCCGAAGACTGAGAAGACCTGAAGATCCAGCAGGCCACTGGACACAACAGACGGCCCAGATCCAACTCTTCGGCAGTGATCAGGCAGCCGCTGGGTAACCAACAGGGCGTCATCGGCGGGCTCTGGCAGCCATTGTGCGAGGCCCCAATCGCGCACCATACGCACAAACAATTGCGCGCACCACGCCCAACCGAACGCCGGCCCCTAAGGGCAGCGCACCATCCCGTGGCCAGCCTGGCGCCAGCTCTTGAAGCAGCTGTTCTCGGCCTCGAGCACCAGCGGGCGGAACAGATCGTTGCGTTGCCCATCGATCAGTTGCTGCTGGTTGATCCAGGTGCCGGGGTAAGGCACCACCGTGCGGTGGCGCACGGCAGCGGCGCCGGCAGCGGCCGTGAGGGTGGGCGTAGACACCACCGGCTCCGGTCCGAAGATGCCGGCGGGCGTGGAGGTGCCGGCGCGGCGGCCACCGCTCACCACCCACAGCTGGCCGAGCTTGGCGGCCAGGTAGGGATGCAGATCGGCGCGGCCGGTGGGGGGATCACTCACCGCATACAGCAGGGGGTCGATCTCCACCTTGAGGGCGGCAGGGGCACCGGCCGGGGCCGCCAGCAGATCGGCGCGCAGGCTCTGGTAGAGCCCGGTCACCTCCGTGACCGCCAGATCGCCCACCGTGGCCAGCCCCACCCTGCCCAGCGGCGTGGCCACCACCACCGGAGTGTCTCCGGCGCTGGCCCAGGCCCGCTCGGAAGCCGTCAGGTGGGTGGCGCGGTAGCGGCCCAGGATCGTGCCGGCCGGGCCAGCCAGGGCCACGGTGTGGAACACCTGGCCACCCTCACGCTCGGGGTAGCTGCCCACCAAGTAGCCGTTGCCGGCCTTAGCCCGCTGCGCCAACAATTGCTCGAAGGCGCCGCCGCGGCGCTCGGCCCGGCGCCGCAGCTCGGCGGCATCCAAGCCGGTGGGGAGGGCCGAGAGCTCCGGCAGCACCAGCAGCTCGTTGGGCTGGGGCTGGCTGCTGCTCAGCCGTGAAGGGCCGCTGCTCCACTGGGCTGCGGCCAGTTGCACCGGACGGCGGCTGGCGGTGGCGGTGACATCGACCGGCGCCCGGCGCAGCGCCAGCAGGGGGTTGTAGAGCGAGGGGCGGCGTGCAGCCAGACGCTGATCGCGCACAGCATCGGCATCAGCCGGGGTGATCGTGGCCGAAAAGATGCCATTGAGGCCAGGCGGCAGCACCTCGGGCGGTACCACCGGCGCTTGCACCAGCTTGCGTCCGCTGGGCGACCAGATGCTGGAGCCGCCGTTGTAATAGAGCTGGCTGCCGGTGATCGGATTGCGCTCGATGCCGCTGCGCGTGGCCCCCACCACCCACACGCCATTCAGTGCACTCATGTGCTGCACGCTGGCCACCGTGGAATGGTTCGAGCGCGCCTGGGCGGCCGGCGTGCCGGGCATCACCCGATCGGAAACGGAATGCCAGCCGATGATCTGCGCGCCCCGCAACGCCGCCAGTCGGTCGTACTGCCAGTAGGTGTCGTCGTAACAGATGATCAGGGCGATGCGCCCGATCGGCGTGTCAAAAACACCCACATCGGTGTCACCGGGGCCGAACAACTGCACGTCCTGGCCGTTCAGGCCATTCTTGCGGTACTTGCCGATGATTCCTTCAGGCCCCATCAACACAGCGGTGTTGTAGAAGAGCCCGGTGGCGCTGTCTTTCTCGGCAATGCCCACACTCATATAGAGGCCCGTGCGCTTGAGCACCGGCAGCAACGCCGCGGTGGCCTGCCCGGGAATGGTGTCCACAAAGGGAGCCAACTGGGCTGGGCCGGTGAAGTCGTAGCCACTGATCGCCGTTTCGGGAAACACGGCGTAGTTCACACCTTCAGCAGCCACCCGCTCAGTGGCCTTCAGCAGCCACCCGCTCAGTGGCCTGCACCAGCCGGCGGATGTTGCCATCGCGATCCCCCCAGGCGGGGATGAAATCCACCGCCGCCACCTTGATCGGCCGGCTGCCCACCTGAGCGTTGGCCGGCAACGCCATACTGCCCAGCAGGCCGGTGGTCATCAGGCCGAGCGAAGCAACGGCCAGGCGCTGCAGGGGAACTGCCGTCATGGTCAGACACCGGTGGAGGCCACGCCGAGGCAGGCGCGGTGGCTCAATCATGGGAGCGCAGTGCACGCCTGAGCGCGGATGCTGTTGATTGTCAACGCAGCGCCTGAAGCACCTGGGGAGTTCACGTGGAGAGTTACAGCGCTGCGGCGTTCCAACAGCCCAGTGCCGGCTCACCGGCATACCGGGAGAGGATCGAAAGCGTGGCAGTGTCGAGCAGAAAATGGCTGCCATGGCTCGGTGGCAGCCCGATCCAGCGCGCCGCCAGCACGCGCAACAGATGGCCATGGGCGAACACAGCCACCTTGCCGCCATGCGCACGCACCCGCTCAATCACCCGATCAGCGCGCGCGCCGATCTGCGCCGGACTCTCGCCCTCGGGGCAACCATCCCGGAACACCATCCAGCCGGGGGCCATGCACTGAATCTCAGCGGAGGTGATCCCCTCATAGGCGCCGTAATTCCATTCGCGCAGATCAGGGTCAACTGTGGCGTGCTCCGCCAGGCCCGCCAACTCACAGGTGCGCCTGGCCCGCTGCAGCGGACTCACCAGCACCAGCTCCACACCTAGACCAGCCAGGAGCGGCGCTAAAGCACCAGCTGCCCGCTCACCATTAGCCGTCAGGGGGATGTCGGTGTTGCCGGTGTGGCGGCCCGACAGGCTCCACTCCGTTTCGCCGTGGCGGATCAGCAGCACCTCACCAGCAGACAGTGATCGTGTTGCCATGGGCGGAAGCTGCGGCCTTGGAAAGTGTTGCCTGAAGCTGGCTCGCAGGCAAGGGTGGCGAGCAGCGGCACTCTCCACATGCCTTCAGGTTGCTCAACGGATGGCACCCACTGCCGAACACAGAAAGCTCACTGCGGAGCGTGAGCACCCCGGAATCCAGCGGGCATTCAGATCAACAGCACCAACGATGGATGGATGGAAAGCACAATCGATGACGGTGCTTTTCAGTTCTCATTACCACAACGACGGAGTAGCCGATGACACAACTCCTCGGATGGGAAAGAACATGAAATCAGCACACCGTACGCACTGATCCTGTTGTCGCTTTGCTCATCGTCATCGGGATTGTGTAGGAGCCCCTGCACGGCTGCAGCAGATATGCGGTAAGCCTGTGCAGTGCGGGTGGCGTGGGTATGGTCGGGATGAGCGGACCAATGAAGGATGAAGGCACAGATATGCGAATTGCCCAGATTTCAACCCTCCACGAAAGAGTTCCACCCATTGGTTACGGGGGCACCGAACGGGTGGTGCACTATCTCACCGAAGAGCTGGTGAGGCGTGGCCATGAGGTGGTGCTGTTTGCCAGTGGTGACTCCTTGACCAGCGCTCAGCTCTGCCCCTGTGTGCCGAAGGCCTTGCGCCTTGGCGGCCCAATGGGGGATCCCAGCGTGCACAACATGATCCAGCTCGATCATGTGATTGAGCAGCTCGACAGCTTCGATGTGCTTCATTTTCATAATGGACACTTTCACTTCCCCATCGGTGATCTGCTGGGTGTTCCACACTTGAGCACCATTCACGGGCCACTGCATGCACCGGAGCAGAAGATGCTCTACAACCACTTCAATCAGGTGCCGTTGGTATCGATTTCAGAAACCCAGCGCCTGCCCGTGCCTGCTGCCAACTGGCTCGGAACCGTGTACCACGGTCTCCCCAACGACCTCTACCGCTACGAAGCCACACCGGAGCCCTATCTGGTATTTGTGGGCCGTATTTCACCCGAAAAACGACTGGACCGTGCCATCGCCATCGCCACGGCCGTGGGCATGCCGCTGAAGGTGGCAGCGAAGATTGACCCGGTGGACGAGCCCTATTATCAAGCTCAGATCGAGCCGCTGCTGCGGGACAATCCCTTGGTGGAGCTGGTCGGAGAGGTGGATGATGCGGGAAAACAGGATCTGCTGGGAAATGCCTTCGCCTTGCTGTTTCCCATCGATTGGCCTGAGCCCTTCGGCCTTGTGATGATTGAGGCCAATGCCTGCGGCACTCCGGTGATAGCCTGGCGCAATGGATCAACACCTGAAGTGATCCGGGAAGGAGTGAATGGCTTCCTCGTGGATTCTATCGAGGACGCCATCGCTGCGGTGCATCAGGTGGAGCAGTTGGATCGCTCGAGGGTACGCAGCCACTTCGAGGTGTGCTTCTCGGTGAGCCGCCAGGCGGAAGACTATGAACAGCTCTACCGGCACCTGATCCAAGCCCGGCGCTGCCAGAGCCCCGCTCACCGCCTGTCGGTGCATGCCTGAACCGCTCCCTCCCTTCGTTCTAAAGAACGAGGAAACCTTCGCCGTTCTGGATTCACGCGGCGAGATCTGCCCCGAACTTCAGCATGATGCCGGCATCTTCCACCGTGGCACCCGGCACATCAGCCGGCTGCAGGTGTTGCTGTGGAACCAACCACCGATGGTGCTGAGCTCCACGGAGCTTGGCGCCATGGGCGTGATGGTGAGCCATCTCGCCAACAACGATGGCGGCAGCACCGGTTCAGCTGCGATGAGCATCCACCTGGAACGCAGCACCGTGCTCACAGCTACCGCCTGCCTGCAACAATTCAGCTTCACCAGCTATGAAGGCCGGCCGGTGAAGATGCCGCTCACCCTGCGGCTGGATGCCGACTTCCGCGACATCTTTGAGGTGCGGGGCTATCACCGGCCGCAGCGCGGCCGCACAGTGCGCCGCGGTAGCCACGGTGCTCTGGAGCTCGTCTACAGGGGCCTTGATGGGGAGGATCGGGTCACGGTGCTGCGCATGAGCGAGCCGATTGAGAACGTCAATGCCGAAGAGATCGGACTGGTGCTGACACTGGAGCCCAGGCAGAGCTTCCGGCTGTTCCTGGTGCTGGACTTCCATCCCGCTGCTGACGCAATGGGTGCAGAAGATCATTACAACGCCGCGATGTCCGCCACGATTCAGCGTTTCCGCGAGGCCCGCCGCAGCGCCGCCTCCGTAGTCAGCGACAATCCGGCCTTCAACAGCTGGTTGCTGCGCTCGTTCTCAGATGTGCACCTGTTGGCCAGCCAGGTGGAAGACGGCCTCTACCCCTATGCCGGCGTGCCCTGGTTCAGTTGTCCGTTCGGCCGAGATGGCCTGATCACAGCGCGCCAGATGCTGATGGTGGAGCCGCGCCTGGCTCGGGGCGTGCTGGGATTTCTGGCACGGCACCAGGCCCTCGTGGTGGATCCCGCCCACGACGAGGAACCCGGCAAGATCCTGCACGAATCGCGGCTGGGTGAAATGGCGGCACTGGGTGAAGTGCCATTCTCCAGTTATTACGGTGCCGTGGATTCCACGCCGCTGTTTCTGATGTTGGCGGGGGATTACCTCTGCCGCAGTGATGATCGCGATTTCATCGCTGGCCTGTTACCTGAACTGGAAGCGGCCATGGCCTGGATCCACAGGGCCGAAGCCAGCAGCAGCGACGGCTTCCTGCGCTACCTGCGCGCCGCCGCCGGCGGGTTGAGCAATCAGGGCTGGAAAGATTCAAACGATTCCATTCACCACGCCGATGGCCACCTGGCGGAGGGGTCCATCGCTCTCTGCGAGGTGCAGGCCTATGCCTATGGGGCTCGCCGCGCATTGGCCAGGATCTATCAATGCCTGGGCCGCAGCGGTGAAGCGGAAGTGCTGAGGGATGAAGCCGCTGCCTTGCGCCAACGCTTTCATACCGCTTTCTGGACGCCAGCGATTGATTCCTACGCTCTCGCTCTCGACGGCGAGAGCAGGCCTTGCATGGTGCGTGCCTCCAATGCCGGCCACTGCCTATGGACGGGTATCGCCACTCCGGAAGCAGCCGCGGCGGTGGCGAGGCACTTGATGGCCCCCACCAGCTTCAACGGCTGGGGAGTGCGCACCTTGGATGAACGGGAGAGGCGCTATAACCCGATGAGTTATCACAACGGGTCCGTATGGCCCCATGACAACGCCCTGATCGGCATGGGTCTGGCGCACTATGGGCACCGCTCCGAAGCACTGCGCATCCTCACCGGCCTGTTTGAAACCGCCAGTGTCGTGCCGATGTTCCGCCTGCCGGAGCTGTTCTGCGGATTTCAGCGCCGTGAAGAGGAAGGGCCCACCCTCTACCCAGTGGCGTGCAGCCCCCAGGCCTGGGCCAGCGCCAGTGTGTTCGGCCTGCTGGAGGCGGTCACCGGCATGTCGATCGAGCGTGAAGACGGCAGCAACAGGGTGCAGGTGCGCTTGCGCAACCCCTGCTTGCCGAAGGGGCTGAATCTACTGGACATCAATGGATTGCGGCTCGGGGAAGAAGAGATCAATCTGCAGTTCCACCGCAGCGAGCATGATGTGGGGGTGCTGGTGCGTAGCCGTACACCAGGCGTGGATGTGGTGATCATGAAGTGATGGAAAATGCCCGCTTGCGATGGGCATGGACATAGCTGCAGAGTTGCACTGCAGTCGTCCTCAATGGAGCGGCCCATCAAGGACGCCTTCGACACCAGCCGAGGCGGCATCTTCCACACCTTGAGCAGGTCTGGCGTAGGAGCCTTGGCATAATGCGCTGATGGCAAGGCAGCACATCTTCAGCAGAAATTCGACCATCAGGGGTTCGGTGGCGGGGCTGGGAACAGCCCTCCTGCTGGCGGTCGGGTCAGTCTTGCCGGCTGGTGCCGTGGAGTCGGTGCTGCGGGTCGGTGTCGTGGATGGCGCACCACCGTGCAGCTACCGCGATGCAGGCGCCTGGCGGGGTCTGGCCATCGATCTGTGGAACCGAATCGCCACCCGTGAACAATTGCCCTATGTGGTGTCGGAGTGGCCGTCCGTGCGGGAGATGTTGGAAGCCACCCGTCGGGGAAGCCTGGATGTGGCGGTGGGCTGCATCAACGTTTCGCCGGATCGCCTGGAAAAGTATCGCTTCAGTCTGCCGTTTCAGGAAGATGGGCTGGCAGTGATGGTGGTGCAGAGCCGGCTGGATCTTGGGCGCTCCTTCCTGACGGCCTTGCTGACACCCACACTGCTGCAATTGCTGGGCGGTTATCTGCTGGCGATCGGTGTGCTGTCTCTCCTGACCTGGCGCGTGGAGCACTACGGCCAGCAAGCTCAGACGCTCAGTTCCGGACAGCTGCGCAGCTTCAGCAAGGTGTTCCAGATTCTTGCCACCGGGCCGGGGAGTAACACCCTGGTGAGCACCACCCGGGGAAATGGTGTCGTGCTGATGGCCTACATGGTGCGCATTGTGTCGGCGTCGTTGCTGGTGGGTTATCTCACGGTGAATGTGGCACAGGAGGTACAGGGAAGCGCCGGCGGGAGCATCCGCTCGGAAGAAGATCTGCGTGGGCTGCGGGTGGGAGTGCGGCAGGGCACTGTCAGCGAAAGCCTATTGAAAGAGCTGAATACAGGCGGCACCGCAGCCAAGATTTCAATCGTGCCACTGAACAACATTCGAGCCGGCCTGGATCTACTCGTGACCCGGCGCATTGATGCATTGCTTGGCGATAATCTGCAGCTGAGCTACTTGCTGGTTCATTCTAAGGCGAAAGGCATTGTGCCGAGCTTGGCCCTGCAGGGGATCCGCCCGGAATCTCAGGCCTTCGCCTTTGCGCCAGACATGCCGGAAGCCACGGCAGAACGCATCGATCAATCCATCAGCGAATTGAAACGCAGCGGGCTGGTGAGCAACCTGCGCCAGCAAGCCATTGAACCTGGCTCAACGCAGAGGCGATAATCTGGAGCTGGCGGGCTATGTGTCGCGGATGCGAACTGCCCTCTTGCCTTGTAGACAAGTCAACTGGTTAGGCACAACAGGGGACTGCCGCTTGAAAGTGATAAAGACCTGCCAGCTGAAGGCAAAGCCGTCAATCAGCTTCGACGCACTCTCCAGTGACTGACACTCCAAGGCCCTGATTGGGGCCAGGCTCCAACCCCCTGGCAAACCGGTACTGCACCAGTGAAGGATCGACTTGCCAGAGGTTTGTGATCGCAGGAGGCGAAGAGGTGAGCCATGGCGAACCCCCGGCAGGCAGAGGCACCTAGAAGCAACGTCTGGCAGGAGCTCGCCAGCAAGATTGATCGTTCCAGAGTTCACCTTGCTGACCACGTGCCTCATCCCGTGTTGCACGAACGATTCCGTATTCGTGCATGCCATGTGGATCTCACCTATCCGTTCGTGCTGAGCTAGAGCCTGCTTGAGGCACTGACTCGTGGAGCCGTCGCGATCGGCTCGGGCAGTGCCCTTGTACAGGAAGTGATTGAATCAGGCAGCAGTGGATGACTTGTGAATGTCTTTGATGGAAAAGGCTTGGCTCATACCATCGCCAATGTTCTTGAATGCGCGCCATATAATTTCTACATTTGCCTCCCATTCCATGGCCCTTCAGTGTCCGAATTGCCGAAGTCGATCCGTTCGATTGGACAGAAGCCTTGCCGGGCGCTCTGTTTGCGCTGTCTGTGGTGTGCCGATGCGTCAAGAGCAACAAAGGCAAAACCGGCAACGGTCCCAGTCCATCCAGGCCTTGTCTGTGAAATGGAGGTGGAATGCTTCGCCGCAAACTCTCATGGCCTGGTTAGGCGTGGCTGCATTGCTTGGATCCTATGCCTATCTGGCTTCGAACCCACGAGCGCTTCACCAATGGCTCGCTCCCTACAGCCCATCCACGAGGAATTCCTGGTGGCTTCAGACACCAGCAGATGTGGAGGTGCTGATCGGCAAAGCACAAGCCGGCGATCAGGAGATGGTTGCTCCGACTGTTCACGCCAATATCCGCGAGCTGATTGCTCGCCTTCAAGCTAAAGGAGTTCGCGTGCTGATCAGCGGCAATGTGACGGACGGTGCTGCCGGAGTCTGGGACCCAGGGGTGGCAGAAGTCAGAATCAAGCCTTCAGCAGTTGCACTGGGAAGCAACATTCTGGTTGAGATCCTTGCCCACGAATCCGCCCATGTTGCACAGTCCTGCCGCGCTGGTGGTCTTGGCAGAAATAGTGAACCCATGGGAATTCAGGTGTTTCCGGCAGAGAGGTTTAAAGACCAACTGAATTCACCTCTGTACCGAGGCCATGTGTCCACAAAGGTCATTGAGCTTGAGGCCTTCACGGTGGGCACCAATCCTCCATGGGCCATCAAATTGCCGGATCATTACTGCAAGGGGTAATACAAAGAACTCCATTGAAGTGATTGACCAGCAAGACGCTCCACCCCCACCCGCCCCCTAAGCAGGAGCAATCGCCCTCAGCAGCGAATGCACGACTGAAAACGATCAGCACTTAACGGGCGACCTGATTCCAACGGATGGGCAAATGGTTAGCTCCAGTCCAACGTGGCGCGGGCTTCGATTGGCAACCTCCACAGTCCATTGCCATGGTCAAAGCAATGGATTGTGTCCCCAGGCCGATGTCACCTTGTTGCCAGCATGGATCCGTTCTGGCCAACGCTGCGAGGCTGGAGCTTGCAGCACCGCCGCCATGATCCCTCCCCAGAAGCAGATGACCGGCATGCTCGGCCACCCGGTGGCGGAGAACCCGATTGATCTGATGTTTGACGCGGTGTATGCCCACTACGGCTTGAACTGGCAGTTCTGGAAGAACGACATCGCCAACGAACTGGATCTGGCCCTGGCGGTGAAGGCTCTGGTGCCCCTCGGTTACCGCGGCGTGGGCATCACCGTGCCCTACAAGGTGGCGGTGATGCCGTTGCTTGATGCTGTCGATGCCGATGTGCAGGCCATCGGCGCCGCCAACTACCTCACGATCGAAGAGGGCCGCCTGATCGGCCACAACAACGACGGCAAGGGAGTAGTGAAGGCGATCGAAAAGGTGGCGTCCCTGGCAGGGCAACGGGTGGTGATGCTGGGAGCCGGTGGTGCCGGTCGGGCGATGGCGGTGGAGCTGGCCTGGGCTGGCGCCTCCCATCTCACCCTGGTCACGCGGCGGCAGGAGCAGGGCGAAGAGGTGGCCCACACCGTGACCCGCGCCTCCGGGGTGCCGGCGGTGTGGCAGCCCTGGCAGGGAGAGGTGGCCGTACCGGCGGGCACCACCCTGTTGATGAATGCCACCCACCTGGGTTGCGCGCCCGAGCTGGAGCCCATCCCTGTGCAATGGGTCACGGTCGATCCCGGCTGCGTGGTGGTGGATGTGATCACCAACCCCCGCATCACACCGTTCCTGGCCACAGCGCGTGGGCGGGGCTGCCCGGTGGTGGATGGCGTGGAGATGCTGGTGCAGCTCGCTATGCAGATCTTCGAGCGCTGGACCGGCCTGCCCCCGGAAGAGGAGGTATTCCAGCGAGCGGTGGCTGCTGCGCTGGGTGAGTAAGGAAGAATCCAAAAGAAAGGAGAAGAGATTCCAGCGACACCCGAACGCAGCATCCAGCGCGCCTTACTCCGGCACCACAAACCCCTCAAGCTGGGTGCACAGGCCTGGACCCTCGCCGCGCGCCACCGTGGGGTCGTCGTAGGCCACCCAGGCGAGCAGATGGCCGTCGCGGCGTTGCACATCGAGGCCTTCCGGCTTGTCGCTGCCCTGATCCGGCCGACCAGGGAGGCCATCACGGATCCACAGCAGCGGCTCCGGCTGCTCCACCGTCAGGCCAGGGGTGGGGGCGGAGTCGTCGGGGCGGAGGGCATGGCGCCAGCGGTAGATGTAACAAGGGCCCGCCAGGGTCATGGTCGGGCCGGCCAGCACCAGCACGTCGTCGCTGCCGGGCACCACGGCCAGATCCCGCACCGCCAGGCCGCTGAGCTGCAGATGGCGGCAGCGCCAGCGCTCAAGGCTGAGGGTGGGGCCGTCGCCATTCAGCCCACCCAGCCGCAGGTCAACCACCAGGGCGATGCCCCGCAACACCGGACCGCGCAACCCGACCAACACCCGATCGCCGCGGGCGGCGATGCCTTCGATGTCGAGGCCGTTGTCCTTGCTGGGAATCATCAGAAACGGGGCGAGCCGCGGATCAGTCGCCAGAGCCGCCGTGAGGGCATCGCGCGGAGCGGCCGGATCGAACGCCAAACGCTGACCTGTCACAGGCCGGCCCTCGCTATCCAGCCGCAGGCAGCCGAGCACATGGGCGTTGCAGCTCTGCTTGTCATGCAGGCCCAGCGGTTCACCCTTGTCGTCGTCGTGCTTCCGGCGCCGCAGGCTGTGGGAACCCACCAGCCAGAGCCGATCCGCATCGAGCGACAGTCCCTCGATGTCCGATTCGCCGCTGTCTTTACCGCCAGCCAGGCCGAAATCCTTGAGCTTCAGCTCGCAAAGCTCGCCGTAGCGGTGCTCATCCAGGCGCTTGAGCCGGTAAAGGCTGCGGCCCTCATCTCCGCCCAGCCAGAGGATCCCATCGCGGGAAGCCAAGGCGGAGAGATTCTGCTGCAGATCTTCTGTCTTCTCGTCACCGGAAAGGCCCAGCTCAAGCAGGCGCTGCTGGCTCGAGGCGGCCAGGGGCAGGTCACTTTCAGAACGATGCATCGGTGGGGATGGAGACAACAGGCATGCCGCAGCTTTGACTCAGAGGGAAGGCGACCAGACGTTCCATGGGTGTGTCAGGCCCATGACGGCAAAAGGGCCACTTCGGTGATCTGGCGCGATCGGAATCGCCAGGAGTTGCGGGGTGCTGAGCCGTGGCAACTGACAACAGTCCTGTCCCGCGGGACCATCCACACCAACAGGCTGCTTCCACTACGGGAACGGTGCGAAGGTAGCGCAACTGAGGAAGAAAGGACGAAGCGGCGGCAGGTCAAGACCGCCACGAAGCGAGCTCAAGCGATGGGCGATCGATACCAGCGAGGTGACAGCGCCGGATCTCCACACTGTCAGCCCCATGGGTGCCAGGGCGGGTCGTTCCCGGTCAGCAAAGAAGGGCAACAATTCGCCGGCCTGGCGCATGCAGAGACAACGCCCCGATCTCATAGGGCTGCTGATCCAAAAGGAAAAGCAGCGCATGCCCTGGCTCATTCCTGTGCGTCTCTATAGCTTCTTCCGAGGATCGGCTCAATGCTGAATCGAGCAGCGTGATCCTGCAGCAACACCTGCACGATGTGGTGAAGGCCGCGAAGCTGTGTAACCGCCGCCATGCTGTGCGCAAGCTCTGCTTTGCACCAATCCACGGGCAGCTTGCCCGTCGGTGACGACCCGGATTGTGGTGCGTGATCCGACCCTGCCTCTGGACAGGCACGCTGGGACGTCCTGCCAGCTGGCTGACCATCGGGCGATGGGTATTGCTGATCCCCACGCGATTGGTCTCACTGATGTCCGATGCCATGGGCGGTGGCGAGCAGCGCCACCCGGCCAGCGCCAGGATGCCCTGGCTCTTCCGTGCTGCTGCTCCCGGTGGCGTTCCCGCTGCAGATCCGCCCGTTTGAAGCACCCAACTGGCCAGCGGTATGGGGGCTGCTGGAGCCGGTGTTCCGCGCCGGCGACACCTTCCCCCATGACCCCGCCATCACAGAGGCGCAGGCTCGCGCTTCATGGCTGGAGCAGACCCAGTCCGTGATGGTGGCCGCAGATGCGGCTGGGTCGTTGGTGGGCACTTACTACATCAAGCCCAATACGCTCTGCCTCGGCGCCCATGTGGCCAATGCCGGCTATGTCGTGGCGCAGCACTGCCGCCGCCAGGGCGTGGGCACGCGCCTCTGCCAGCACTCGCTGCAGACGGCCCGGCGCCTGGGGTACCGGGCCATGCAGTTCAACCTGGTGGTGAGCACGAACCTCGCTGGCATCAGCTGTTGGCAGACCAACGGCTTTCGTGTCGTCGGCACCCTGCCCGGGGCCTTTCACCACAAGCGGCTGGGCGATGTGGACGCCCTGGTGATGTTCCAGACCCTGACGGAGGAAGCACCCCCATGACAGGAATCCTGGGGCCGGTCTTGAAGAAGCCTGGGGCCCGTCTTGAAAAGGTATGGGTCGCCTGAGATTCGAACTCAGGACCAATCGGTTAAAAGCCGAGTGCTCTACCGCTGAGCTAGCGACCCGCCCAACTGGGCACCAAGGGAACGTATCACAGGGAGAATGAGCGCTGTTGGCGCCCCGTTCCGTGCCCCAAGCCCCCTGGCCTGAGCCCTCCGTGCACCCCGAAGCCTGGGTGGCGCCGGAAGCGGTGGTGATCGGGGATGTGCAACTGGCGGCCGGCGCGAGCGTGTGGCCCATGGCCGTGCTGCGAGCAGATCTTGCCCCGATCCGGGTGGGAGAGAACAGCAACGTGCAGGACGGGGCCGTGCTGCACGGCGATCCGGGCCAGGGGGTCTGGATCGGCGAGGAGGTGACTGTGGGCCACCGGGCGGTGGTGCATGGCGCCACGCTCAAAGACGGCTGCCTGGTGGGCATCGGCGCCGTGGTGCTGAACGGGGTCACGGTGGGGGAGGGAGCCCTGGTGGCCGCCGGGGCGGTCGTCACCAAAGATGTGCCGCCGCGCACCCTGATGGCCGGGGTGCCGGCCCAGGCGCGCCGCACGCTGAGCGACGTCGAAGCTGCTGAACAGCGTCAGCACGCCCGCCGTTACCGCAGCCTCGCCGAGGCCCATGCCGGGCGCGGGCCGATTGCTGAGAAATGGCTCAACCCCCCCGATCCGAACGAAGCCGGCGCCTGAGCTCCGTAAGATTCATCCACACTTCGCCCCTTCCCGATGGACGCTCGGCTCCTGCTGGTTGCTACCCCGATCCTGCTGGCCGTGGGCTGGGCCGTGTTCAACATCGGCCGTGCGGCGGTCGGCCAGCTGCAACTCATGCTCAAGCGTTCCCGCGCCTGATGGTCTGGGTGATCGGTGCCGGCCTGGCCGGTACTGAAGCGGCCTGGCAGATCGCCCGTGCGGGGGTTCCCGTGCGGGTGGTTGAAATGCGGCCGGTGCGGCGCTCGCCGGCCCACCACAGCGCCGAGTGCGGCGAGCTGGTGTGTAGCAACAGTTTCGGCGCCCTCTCGGCCGATCGGGCTGCGGGCCTGCTGCAGCAGGAGTTGCGCCAGCTCGGATCCTTGGTGATCGGCACCGCCGACAGACATGCCGTGCCCGCCGGTGGGGCCCTGGCGGTCGACCGCGGCCGCTTCAGCGGCGCACTCACCGCAGCGCTGGAAGCCCATCCCCTGATCACCCTGGAGCGCAGCGAGCAGCTGATGTTGCCGCCGCCCGGGGAGATCGCCGTGCTGGCCACCGGTCCGCTCACCAGTGAACCGCTGGCAGATGATCTGCTGCGCTTCACTGGCCGCGCCTCCTGTCACTTCTTCGATGCCGCCAGCCCGATCGTGGAGGGCGACGGCATTGACATGGCCGTGGCCTTTCGCGCCAGCCGCTACGACAAAGGCGACGCTGACTACATCAACTGCCCGATGAACAAGGAGCAGTACCTCGCTTTCCGTGAGGCACTGCTGAGCGCCGAGCAGGCCGAACTGAAGGATTTCGAGCAAGAAAGCGCCCACTTCTTTGAAGGCTGCCTGCCGATCGAGGAGCTGGCCCGCCGCGGCGAAGACACCATGCGCTACGGGCCGCTCAAGCCGATCGGCCTGTGGGATCCCCGCTGGGGCGACCTCTACGACGCCGATGTGCGTCGAGCCCGGCGGGCCTACGCCGTGGTGCAGCTGCGCCAGGAAGACCGGGACGGCCAGCTCTGGAACCTGGTGGGCTTTCAGACCAATCTCAAGTGGGGCGAGCAGAAGCGGGTGCTGCGCATGATCCCGGGCCTGGAAAACGCCAGCTTCGTGCGCTTCGGCGTGATGCATCGCAACACCTTCCTGGAAGCGCCCCAGCTGCTTGATGCCACCCTGCAGTTCCGCCAGCGCCCCAGCCTGCTGGCGGCCGGGCAGATCACCGGCACCGAGGGCTATGCGGCGGCGGTGGCCGGCGGCTGGCTCGCCGGCACCAACGCCGCCCGGCTGGCCTTGGGCCAGGCACCGATCTGCCTGCCCGCCACCACCATGGCCGGCGCCCTCACCCACTTCATCGCCACCGCGCCCAGCGAGCGCTTCCAGCCGATGCCGCCCAATTTCGGCCTGATGCCGGAGCTGCCGGAGCGCATCCGCGACAAACGCCGCCGCTACGGCGCTTACCGCGACCGCGCCCTGGCGGACCTCGCCCCCTTCACGGCACCATCCTCAGCAGCGTTCACGGCTGATCCGGCCGTCACTCCCGGGGCCGACCTGGCGCTTGCCTAGCCTCGGCGCACCGGCAACATCCCCGTGCAGCAGACGAGCGTCAACACCTCCCCGGTGGCGGGCGGCGAGGCCTTGGATGCGGTGGTGATCGGCTCAGGCATCGGCGGGCTGGTGACGGCCAGCCAGCTGGCGGCCAAGGGGGCGAAGGTGCTGGTGCTGGAGCGCTACCTGATCCCGGGGGGCTCCGGCGGCAGCTTTCAGCGCGAGGGCTACACCTTTGATGTGGGCGCCTCGATGATCTTCGGCTTCGGCGAGAAGGGGCACACCAACCTGCTCACCCGCGCCCTCGCCGATGTGGGTGAACGGCAGGACACGATCCCTGACCCCGCCCAGCTCGAATACCACCTGCCCGGCGGTCTCAACGTGGCGGTCGACCGCGACTACAACAGCTTCATCGCCCGGCTCACGGCCCTGTTTCCGCACGAAGCCACTGGCATCCGCGCCTTCTACGACACCTGCTGGCAGGTGTTCCGCTGCCTCGATGCCATGCCGCTCCTCTCCCTGGAGGATCCGGCCTATCTGGCCAAGGTGTTCTTCAGAGCGCCCCTGGCCTGCCTGGGCCTGGCCCGCTGGCTGCCGGTGAACGTTGGCGATGTGGCGCGCCGGCATATCAGCGATCCGGCCCTGCTCAAGTTCATCGACATGGAGTGCTTCTGCTGGTCAGTGATGCCGGCCGATCGCACGCCGATGATCAACGCCGGCATGGTGTTCTCCGATCGCCATGCCGGCGGCATCAACTACCCGCGCGGTGGTGTCGGCACGATCGCCGAGCACCTGGTGCGCGGGCTGGAGCGCCACGGCGGCGCCATCCGCTACCGCAGCAGGGTCACCAGGGTGGTGCTGGAGGGCGGCGAGGCGGTGGGGGTGGAGCTGGCCGGCGGTGAAACGATCCGCGCCCGGCGGGTGATCTCCAATGCCACCCGCTGGGACACCTTCGGCAGCCTGGTCGACGCCGCCCACACACCGGCTGCGGAAACGGTCTGGCGGCGGCGCTACAAACCCTCGGCGTCGTTCCTCTCGCTTCACCTGGGCGTGAAGGCGGAGGTGATTCCGGCGGGCAGTCATTGCCACCACCTGATGCTGGAGCGCTGGGAAGACATGGAGGCGGAGCAGGGCACGGTGTTCGTCTCGATTCCCACCCTGCTGGATCCGGCCCTGGCGCCGCCTGGCAACCACATCGTGCACGCCTTCACCCCGTCGGCGATTGACACCTGGACAGAGCTGGGGCCCACGGCCTACGCGCAGGCCAAGCAGGCCGCCGCCGATCGCCTCATCCGCCGCCTGGA
Organism: Synechococcus sp. CS-1333; assembly: GCF_025128015.1. Classification (NCBI taxonomy): domain Bacteria; kingdom Bacillati; phylum Cyanobacteriota; class Cyanophyceae; order Synechococcales; family Synechococcaceae; genus Synechococcus; species Synechococcus sp. CS-1333. Next base: position 67,177 of record NZ_JAHLYO010000031.1, on the reverse strand, counting down.
AACCTTCCTGCCAGGCCTTGGCGCGGCCATCACCCACCGAGAGGTGGGCACACCCCGCAGCCACCGCCGCTTCCTGGGCCGGCATCAGGGCAGCTATGGCCCGATTCCGGCGCTGCGGCTGCCAGGTCTGCTGCCGATGCCGTTCAACCGCACCGGTATTCCGGGGCTCTATTGCGTGGGGGATTCCTGCTTCCCCGGCCAGGGGCTCAACGCCGTGGCCTTCAGCGGCTTCGCCTGCGCGCACCGGGTCGGCGCCGATCTGGGCCTCAACCCCTGGGCACTGCCGGACTGACGCCACAGGCCCGCGCCCCGCTGCCTAAGATTGTTTCAATTCACAACAACTCTTGATGTCAGCCAGGCCCAACCCCAGCTCCGAGGAGCTGGCGCGCTATCTGGAGCAGCAGGGCATGCTCACCAAGCCGTGGCTGCTGATGCAGCTGCGGCTCAGCAAGCTCAGGGAGGAAAAAGACTCCATGACCACCGACGAGTACATCCAACGGGTGCAGGACGCCCACACCGATCTGATGCGGATCGGCGCCTTCTGGAAGGGCCAGGAGCGGAAGGTGTTCGGCGCCGGCGGCGGCCAGGCGGCCTGATCCCTCTCAGGACACCCGCTGTTGAACCGCTCCCCACATCGCCCTTCGATGCAACCCCCCGCCGCGCCTGCCGGCAGCACGCTGCACCGCTATCCCCTGGCGGCGCTGATCCGTTTCACCCTGCTGGCGCTTTACCTGGCTCTGGTGTTGCCCTTGCCGGTGATGGCACCGCCAGGCCTGCGCCCCTTCTGCTTGGTGGCAGTGCCGCTGGGCTTTCTGCTGGTGAGCGCACTGCTGAGCGAACAGGTGCAGCTCGATGGCGAGGGGGTGCGCGTCACCTATCCCGCCTGGTGCCGCTGGTGGCTACGTCGTGGCTGGAGTCTGCGCTGGGAGCAGATTGACGGCCTGATGCCGATCGGCACCAGCCAGGGCGGCACGGTGTACTACCTCAAGGGGCCCGGCTCCAGCCGCTACCTGCTGCCCCAGCGAGTGGCCCGGTTCCCGGAGTTCCTCGAGCGGGTGCAGCAGGCCACCGGCCTCAAGCTGGCCGGCGTGGGCAGGATCACCCCTCCCTGGACCTACTGGACCCTGGCGGGCCTGAGCGTAGCGATGCTGCTCGGTGAAGCCGCGGCCTTCGCGCTCAGCGCTCGGGCCTGAACGCCCGTGCCCTGAGCGCTCAGTTGGCGCTGGTGGACTGCCGCAGCGGCGTGGTGGCTGCTGGCGGCGGCATGTCGTTGGCTTCCGGCAGGGTTTCCAGGCTGAAGCGATAGCCCTGCTGACGCACAGTTTCAATGCCACCGCCTTCGCCGAGGCCGGCCAGCTCCAGCTTGCGGCGCAGGGTGAGCACCTGGGTGTCCACCGAGCGGGGGCCACCGCTGAACGGGGGCCAGGCCATCCGCAGCAGCTCCTGGCGGCTGCGCACCATGCCGGGTGGCATCAGCAGGGCGCAGAGCAGGGCGAACTCGCGCGGGCTCAGCTCCACCGGTTGGTCGTGAAGGGTGACCTGACGAAGCAGCAGATGCACCTCCAGCGGCCCCACGCAAACCCGCTCCTGCAGGCCGTTGCCACTGCGCCTGAGCAGGCTGCGGCTGCGGGCCGCCAGCTCCTCGAGGCCGAAGGGCTTGCGCAGGACGTCGTCGGCGCCGGCATCCAGCAGGGACACCACCGGATCGGCGCCGGTGCGGGCGGTGAGCACCATCACCGGACAGCGCAGGTGGGCCGCCAGGCGCAGGGCCGAGCTTTCCTCCAGCAGTTCGGCGCTCACCAGCAGATCGGGCATCTGGTCTTCGCAGAGCTGCAGCGCCTCGCTGGCCGTGGCCACCGCGGCGGCCAGGTGGCCGTCCTGGCGAAGGCGCTGGGCCAGCACCGTGCGCAAGGTGGGGTGGGGGTCCACCACCAGGATGCGTTTCAGAGAACTGGTTGCGGGTCCGCGGCGGTCAACGCCAACCGATCCCTCAGCCTTTGCTGGGTTTGGATTCTGATTGGGCGTGAGTTCCACTCGCGGCCGCGTATGCACGCCTAGGCTAACTGGAGAGGGAGAAGGTCACTGGTGACACTGGCTGTGCTGGCGACCGGCTCCCGCCTCCGATCTCCCCATGACCGCGCTCCAGAACCCCGAAGCCATTCGTCACTTTCAGTCGCTGTGCGACGCGTGCCAAGACCTGGCCAGCCGTTTTCACAGCCAGAGTGAGCTGAGGCTCTACGCAGACGGCTACCTGCACGCTCTTCGTCGCACCGCCATCCTCGATCCGCTCTCGCAGCGGCGCTTGGAGGAGCTCACCGATCGCTGGATCATGGACCCCTCCGCTTTCGTGGGGCCCAACGGTGACATGAGCACCCTGTTCAAAAACAGCCGCAACTGAGCGCTTCTCTGAGCCTGCAGCGAAGCCGCTGCGGCTGCAAGTCTCTTGGCAGGGAGCGGGCCGCATTCTCAATGCTGGCACTGGCCAGGCCCGCTGTCACCCGCGCGGGATCCAGTCGGCGCTCCAGCCAGAACGTGCACCTCACGCAGCCTGTGCGAAGCCAAAACCTCGGCTTGTGGCTTTGATGGCCCGCTTGCAGGCTGAGGCTCAGGAAGCCAGCGCCACGGCGAGTTTTTCGCGCAGTTCGCCGGAGTTGTACATCTCGATGAGGATGTCGGAGCCGCCGATGAATTCCCCGTTCACGTACACCTGAGGAATGGTGGGCCAATCAGAGAATTCCTTGATGCCTTGGCGCACCTCGGGATCAGAGAGCACATCGAAGGTTTCAAACGAAACCCCGAGTGCATTGAGAATCTGGACCACGTTGTTGGAGAAGCCGCATTGGGGCATGAGCTTGTTGCCCTTCATGAACACCACCACGGGTGCGCTGCTGACGAGGGCTTCAAGGCGTTGCTGCGTGGCGGTTTCCATGGAAGTGCGGGGGGTTGAAAAGAAAGGAGACAGTGGAGCGGGGATCTGGCGTAACGCTCTGTGGATGTCGGGGCCAACGCCGATCAGGCAGGGCTAGGGCGGCTGAGAGCAGCGGCGCCCGGCCAGGTGCGGTCAGGCCGGCGCGGAGGTCTGGAGCGCCAGGGCGTGAATGGCTTCACTGGCCAGCTCGCTGCGCAGGGCTCCGTACACCAGCTGGTGCTGGCGGATGCGGCTGAGCCCCTCGAAGGCTGCAGAAACCACCTTCACCTGCAGGTGGTCGCCACCGCCGGTGAGATCTTCCACTTCCACCTCAGCGTCCGGGAGGGATCCTTGGATCGCTGCTCTGACCTGATCCGGTAACACCATGAAGAGTCGGTCGTGGCCTGTGGCGGAAATCTAGAAGTGGGAGCAGCGCATCCGCCGACTTCAGCGCGGAGCTGCAGGGGCTTCAGCGCCCGCCGCATACGGAGTGACGGCGAAACCGAGCTCGAGCAGGCTCTGATAGGCCTTGCGGCCCTCTTCGCGCGCCGGGGTCATCACCTTCACCACTTCCACCAGCAGGGGCACGGCCACTTCCGGCTGGCCCTGACGGCGCAGCAGCGCCGCCAGCCGCAGGTTGGACTGGGCGTAGATCTCGAGGGCCTCCCGGGCCTTCTGATCCATCTCGCGCGGTATCCGGGCATCCAGGCCGCGGAAGGAGCCGCTCAGATCGCGGTAGAAACCAAGCAGGCGGCGGCTGGCATCACGGGCAAGGTCATAGTCCTTGCGGGCGCTGGTGAGATCCCCCCGGGCCACGGCGGCATCGCCGCGGGTGAGAAATCCCTTGACTGCCGCGAGATTGAAGCCGGATCCGGATCCTTCCAGCACTTTCGGGGGTTCTTCCTGCGTCTGGGCCTGAACGGGCTGGGTGGCACCGAGGGGCAGAAGAGCAAGTGCCAGGGCAAGCCCAAGGGCGACGTGGGGCCGACGCACGGCTGCTTCACAAAAGGCGGCCGAACTCTAGGCGCCTGGCATCGGCCGACCCACTGCAACGCGGGCCGCTTCCTCAGCTGATTGCATCGCCACCGCCAGCTGGGCATTGAGGCCCTTGACCGAAGCACGGCTCTGGTTCTGCACCGTGAGCGGGGCCTCGAAACACACCGCTGCCTCATCCCGACGCAGCCCCCGGCCATGCCCGTAGGCGATTCCCACCGGCACGACGTTCACGGCCACCCCTTGCCCTGCCGCCAGCCCCGCCAGCCGGGCCAGTCCCTGATGAAGACGGATCGGGCCGTCCTCACGGCGGATGTGCCCCTCGGGGAACACCACCAGTTGCTCGCCGGCCGCCAGCAGATCCACCGCGTACCGCAGCGGGGTGGTGCCAGGACGGCTCTGGTCCACCGGGAAACAACCGAGGCGGTGCAGGAACCAACCCTGCAAGCCCTGCATCTCCGTGCGGGTCACCATGAAGCGGCAGTCGCGGCCGGTGACGCGCCGGCCGGCCGCATGGGGCAGCACCAGGGCATCCCAGCGGGCCCGGTGCGTGGGAGCCAGCAGCACGGCGCCCTCTCCGGGCAGGTGCTGGCGGCCCAGCACGTGAATGCGGCGAAACTGGAAGGGCAAGGCCAGATCCTGGGTGACAGCCATGGCCAGAGGCGCCAGCCAGGGGCTGATGCCGTTGCAGAGTCGCCGCTCGCGGCGGATCAACGCCGGAGTGACAGCCGCAGGTGTGGCGCCATCAGGCGTGGGCGCTGCAGGGGCTGGCGGGCAGGCCGCGCTCTCCGGCTCGATCTGCTGCTGCGACTGCGCTGTCACCGCCCACCGCTGAAGGTGCCTGCAAGCTAAGAGTCACAGCTGCGCAGCGCCGAAGGGCACGGGCAGTTGCCGCTGCGGCCAGAGGACAGTGGCCTGGGGGAGATCCATAGGATCCAGGAACCTCCCGGTTTTGCCATGGCCAGCCTTGGCGTCAACATCGATCACATCGCCAATGTGCGCCAGGCCCGCCGTGCGGTGGAACCCGATCCCGTGACCATGGCCCTGCTGGCGGAGCTGGGTGGCGCCGACGGCATCACCGTGCACCTGCGGGAAGACCAGCGGCACATCCAGCCGCGGGATCTGGAACTGCTGCGCGCCACCGTGCGCTCACGCCTCAACCTGGAGATGGCCGCCACGGCGGAGATGGAGGCGATCGCCCTGCGCATCCGTCCGGACATGGTGACGCTGGTACCCGAAAAACGGGAGGAAGTGACCACCGAGGGCGGACTCGATGTGCGGGCCCAGGCCGCCAGCCTGGGGCCTCTGGTGGGCCGGTTGCAGGCGGCGGGGATTCCCGTGAGCCTGTTCGTCGACCCCGACAACGCCCAGCTGGAGGCCAGTGCCGCCAGTGGCGCCCGTTGGGTGGAACTTCACACCGGCGCCTACGCCGAGGCCAGCTGGAGCGAACAGCCCCTGGAGCTGGCACGCCTCACCGAAGGCAGCCACGTGGCCCGCAGCCTGGGGCTGCGGGTGAATGCCGGGCATGGGCTCACGTATCAGAACGTGGAGCCGGTGGCGGCCATCGAAGGGATGGAGGAGCTGAACATCGGCCACACGATCGTGGCCCGCGCCCTGGCGGTGGGCCTGCAGGAAGCGGTCCGCCAGATGAAGGCGCTGGTTCAGAATCCACGCCGCGATCCCCTGTTCGGCTCGATCGATCCATGACCCTGCCTGCGCCCCTCACCTATCACTTCGTTGCCGCCAGCGAAGCGTTTCTGACCGTGGAGGAGCCGCTGGAGGAAGTGCTGCGCGAACGCCGTCGCCACTACGCCGAGCGCAACCAGCCGATCGACTTCTGGCTCGTGTCGCGGCCGGCCTTTCTGGAGGCCGCTGAACTGGAGACCGTGGGCAGCAGCGTGCCCAGACCGGCGGCCGCGGTGGTGTCCACCGACCCGAAATTCATCGAATTCCTAAAATTGAGGCTGGAATTCGTGGCGAAGGGCAGCTTCCTGGCTCCTTCAGCCACCATCTCAGACCCGTTGGCCACCACCTGAGCAGGGCGCAGGCACTTGCAACAGCCCGGGCGGATCAGCCTGGGCGACGTGCAGTGATGGTTGTGGTGTGTTGGTGTTGAGCCCCGCTGGTGCGGGGCAGTAGGGGCTGACCCCCGACAACGCGGGGCCTTCCTGCTCAGCTGCGGCGCAGCGGCGCTTTGGTCTTGTGCTGCACCCAACCGGCAAGGTGGTGGTGCTGGCGGGAATCCAGGGCAGCGTCGGCAAGCCAGCGATCCCGGAGGCACTCCAGATCGTCGGGATGGAGTTCTCCGTTCTCCTGCCAGTGGAGGTTGGTGGGAGTCAAGTGTTGGATCGCTGTCATGGCTTGGCTGCCCACTTTGTCAGCTGAAGTGGTGGCAACGGCCGAAAAATGAAGCCGATCTCCTGTAAAGAATCGGTAGATCCTGTGGAGCGTTGATCGCTTGGTGCGGAACTTCAGCGCGGATCGTGCGCGCGGCGGACCCCATTGGCGCGAAATGTGTAGCAAATGTGTCCGCAGCGGAGGTGTTTGCGGCGGAGGTGTCTGCGGCAAAGGAAGCCCATGGCCGCGCCGGCACCACCCTCAGAACAGGCCGAAGAAGCGCTTGCGCTTCTCGCCCTCGGCACCCTCCGGGGTGGGCAGCTTTGGCGACGGCGCCTGCGGGGTGGGCCGCACGTCCTGCTGGTAGCGCGGGCGGTTGTCACCGATCGTGAGCAAAGCCTCCTTGTTCTTCCACCAGATCCAGTCGCGGATCGGCGGAGTGGAGAGCAGCTCCTCGCGGGTGAGGCCGAGGCCGAGCTTGGCGGAGGCTCCCAGCAACACCTCGATCATTTCGTCCCCGTCCTGGCAGCGCGCCAGGGCCTCGTTGGTGCGTTTGGCGCCATTCAGCGCCTTCACCAGCGCCTTCACCTTCTGGGACGGGGGGAGGGAGGCTGGATTCATGGGCCCGCAACGACGCCTGCCGGACCGTATCAGCGCCTGTAGGCGGTTGCTGCCCGGGGGGGCTGACAGATTCACGTGCGCCGGGCGAGACTGTCGTTAACGCATTCTTTGCATGCTTCCCCCTTCGCAGCCTTCCCGTCACTGGGTGATCGGTGACGTGCATGGCTGCGCCGATGCCCTGCAGTCGCTGCTGGAACAGCTGCCCACCGGCGATCGCCTCGTGCTGTGCGGGGATGTGATCAACCGCGGCCCCCACATCGAGCGGGCCATGCAGCTGGCCTGGAGTCTCGTGCAGGAAGGCCGCGCCGTATGGCTGCGCGGCAACCACGAGCAGCGGCTGCTCGATTCGCTGCGCCGGGGCAACTGGCTGCGCAACCCCGCCCTGGCCGGCTGTGATACCTACCGCCAGCTGGGGGATTCACGCTGCCGCCTGTGGCAGGAGCGCCTCGACGTGCTGCCGCTCACCTATGCAGGCGAGGGCTGGGTTGCCACCCACGCTGGCTTCAACCCCCACACCTGGGCGCCTGATCTGAGCATCCGTCTGCCCTTCTGGCAGGCCTACGACGGCCGCTTCGGCGATGTGGTGATCGGTCACACGCCGGCCCCAACGGTGCGTCGCCTCAACCGCATCGTGATGATCGACACCGGCGCCTGCTACGGCGGCACCCTCACCGCCTATTGCCCCGAGAGCGGCGCCAGCATCTCCGTGCCCGGCACGGGCTATCCGCAGCGGACTCGCGCAGGCCAGGCCGCGCTCGGCTCCTTCTGACCAGCCCAGCGGCGGCGCCGTGCTGAGCGTTTTCCGGAGCAACCGCGCTGAACAGCTGGCGGCCCTGCTGGCGCTCCAGCTGCTGCACGACCCGCCTGGGCCGTTTGAAACCGTGCGGGTGGTGGTGAACACCTGGCCCACCAGCCGCTGGCTGGGCGAGCAGCTGGCCCTGGAACTCGGTGGTATCGCCGCCAACCTGCGCTTTCCCTTTCTCACCAGCGAGCTGCGCCAGACCGTGGACGGTCTGCTGGGCGAAGGCGCCGCAGACAGTGATCCGTGGCGGGCCACCGAGCTGGTCTGGCCGCTGCTGGAGCTGCTCCCCGCGCTCGCCGCCGGCCCCGACGCCGCCCTGCTGGCCCACTGGCTGGAGCAGCGCGGCCATGGCCAGCGGCCGGCCCTCGATCTGCCCCTGTGGCAACTGGGCCGGGCGATCGCCGACAGCTTCGACGACCTCAGCCTCTACCGGCCGGCGATGGTGGCCGCCTGGTGCCGCGGCCATGACCACAACGACCGCGGCCAGCCGCTGCCGGCCGATCAGCTCTGGCAACCGCGCCTGTTCCGCCAGCTGCATGAGCGGCTGAGCCGGCCGCCCTTCGGCCTCAAGGTGCTCACGGCGATCGAGCGGCTGCGCCACGGCACTGCCTGCCTCGATGGGCTCCAGGGTCCGCTGCGGCTGTTCGGCCTGAGCAGTGCCGCTCCGGTGCAGGTGCACCTGCTGCAGGCGCTCGCCTCCGTGGTGCCTGTGGATCTCTACCTGCTCACCCCCTGCCGCGATCTCTGGCAGCGCTGCAGCGACCGGCGCCGCAGCCTAGATGTGGCGATCGAGCTGGCCGATCCCCACGACCTCGACTGGCTGGCGCGCACACCCGGACTCGAAGCCCGCTTCGGGCGGCTCGGCGGCGAATTCCAGCAACTGCTGGAGGGCACCGGCGACACCCAGCTGGCCGCCGAGGAAACCCGCGATCTCTTCGTTCTGCCGGCCAGTGGCGCCGAGCACCAGGGGCGGCGGCCGCCCAGCTTGCTGGAGCAGCTGCAGCAGCAGCTGGTGGAGGCGGAGGCCTGGCCCACCCTGACGCTGGCGCCCGGGGACCACTCGCTGGAGTTCCACCCCTGTCCGGGGCGGCTGCGCCAGGTGCAGATCGTGCGCGACCGGTTGCTGCAGCTGCTGGCCGCGGATCCCAGCCTCGAACCACGCCACATCCTGGTGATGACCCCCCAGGTGGAGCAGCTGGCGCCGTTGCTGGGCTCGGTGTTCGGCGACAGCGGCGCCACCGGTGTGACCCTCCCCTGGCGGCTCACCGACCGCAGCCAGCAGGGGGACGCCAGCATCGGCGGGGCCCTACTGCAGCTGCTGCGCCTGGGGGGAGAGCGGCTCACCGCCTCAGCGCTGGAGGCGCTGCTGGAAAACGGCGCCCTGCAGACCCACTTCGATCTGGAAGCCGATGAACCGGCCGCCCTGAATGCCGCGCTGCAGGCCGCAGGCTTCCGCTGGGGCCTCGATGGCGCCGCCCGCGGCGGTGATCCCACCTACAGCCTGCGCTGGGCCATCGACCGGTTGCTGCTGGGCCAGGTGCTGGCCGATCAACCGGGCGTGGCCGTGGGCCTGACCGCCCCGCAGGCGCTGGGGGGCAGCGTGGAGCGCCAGGCGCGCTGGATCCGGCTGCTCACCCAGCTGCAGCGCGTGCTCGAAGGGCTGGGCCGGCCGCGCAGCGCCGTCACCTGGGGCAGCCACCTGGCCACCCTGCTGCCGGAGCTGTTCGGCGAGGGAGGGGAGCGGGCCTGGGAGCTGCAGGCGATTCGTGCCGCCATCGCCGAGTGGCAAGGCAGCGCCGCCCGCTGCCCGCTGCCGATCGGAGCGCCGGTGGTGGCCGCCGTGCTGGAGGAGCGCCTCTCCAGCGACAGCGGCCGCTTCGGCCATCGCAGCGGCGCCCTCACAATCAGCGCCCTGGAACCGATGCGGGCCATTCCCCACCGAGTGATCGTGCTGATGGGCCTCGATGCCGATGTGTTTCCACGGCAACGGCAGCGACCCGGCTTCGACCTGATGGAACGGGAACGGCGGCTTGGTGACCCCAGTCCCGCCGACCAGGACCGCTACGTGTTGATGGAGGCGTTGCTGTCTGCCCGCGACCACCTGCTGATCGCCTGGACCAGCCGCGAGGAGCGCAAAGGGGAAGAGATGCCACCGGCCACCGCCGTGCGCCAGTGGCTGGAGCTGCTGAAGGCGGAGCTGGGGGAGCCGGTGGCGCAGCAGCTGGTGGTCAGCCATGCCGCCAACCCGCTGGAGCGGGTCAACTTCCTGGCCACGGGCGAGCGGCCACCGGCCAGCTGCGACCGGCGACAGCTGCTGGCACGCCAGCAGCTCGATGGCGCCGTAGCGCTGGCACCGGCCTGGCCGTTGGCTCTGCAGGAGCCGGCCGAACAACCCTTCGGCGCTGGTCTGGAGGCGCGGGCCGGCCGCGTAGCTGGCGTGAGCGAGGCCGAGCTGGATCCCTGGAGCGACCTGCGCGACTGGCTGCTGGCGCCCCAGGCCCAGTGGCTGAAGGAGCTGGGGCTGCGGCCCAGGGAGTGGGTGGAGCCGCTCGATGACCTCGAAGCGCTCGAACTCGACGAACGGCAGCGGGCCTGGCTGCTGCGTCAGGAGCACGAGCGGCAGGCCACCGCACGGCCAGCGGCACCGGCAGCAGGGCAGTTGGCCGCGCAGAACACCCCCCTGCCCGCCCCCGACTGGCGCCACCTGGCGCAGGGGCGTGGTGTGCTGCCGCCGCTCAGTGCCGGAGCCCTGGAAGTGCAGACCCTGACGGGCCGCTGGGACACGCTGCAGCAGTTGCTGGCGGGCCTGGGCGAGCCACAACCCCTGGCGCTGCGTTGGCAGCAAGGCGAGGAGGGCGCGGCCACGCGGGCCCTGGCCGCCGAGCTGGTGGCACACGGCAGCACGCTGGTGCAGGTGCGGCTTGGGAATCCCCGCCCCTGCGACCGCCTCGGCCTGTGGCTGGAGCTGCTGCTGGCCGCCGCGGCCGGTGCCGCCCCCAGGGAAGCCCGCCTGATCGCCCGCGACAAGGAGGCCTTCAAGGTGGTGGGCGTCTGGGCGGCTCCCACGCAGGAGGAAGCGGCGCAGCAGCTCAACGGCCTGATCCGCTGGCGCCAGGAGCACCGCCTGCGCTGTTGGCCGGTGCCGCCGGCCATGGGCTACGCCTATGCGCTGGCGGAACAAAATAAACCCGGCAGTGGTGCCAGCGCCGCCAGCAGCGCCTGGGAAGGGGGGCTGTTCGCCATGGCGGAACGGGAGGAGGCACCGCTGGCGCTGGCCTTCGGTGGTGGCACGCCCGCCGCCGACCTGCTGGCCGGACGCTTCGGCGATCTCTGCGGCCTGGCGCTGGCGCTGTGGACGCCGCTGCTGGAAGCGCAGGTGCAGCCGTGAGCCAGCCATGAGCCACGCCAGCAGCCAGCCAGACCCCTGCGCCAATGCGGCCGATAGGCCGCTGCTGGAGTTCGATGCCAACGCCCTGCCGCTCAGCGCTGGCCTGCGGCTGCTCGAAGCCAGTGCAGGCACCGGCAAAACCTTCGCCCTGGCCCATCTGGTGCTGCGCCTGGTGACAGAGCCCCATCTGATGGAGCGCCCCCTGGCCTTGCGGGAACTGCTGGTGGTGACCTTCACCGAAGCGGCGGCAGCCGAACTGCGCGACCGGATCGGCCGGCGGTTTCAGCAGGCCCTCGAGGCGTTGGAGGCGCTGCAGGCTCTCGAGGCACCGAACACGCTGCAGCCACCTGCCGCCGCCCGGCCCGCCATGGACGCGGTGCTGGCCGGCTGGCTGGAGCAGCTGCCTAGCGGCACCAACCTGCCCCAGCTGCGCGCCCGGCTGCTGCTGGCCCTTGAAGAGCTGGATGCCGCCGACATCACCACGATCCATGGCTTCTGCCACCGCAACCTGCGGCGCCAGGCGCTGGAGGCAGGCCTGGGCCCGCAGCTGGAGGTGGAAACAGAGGGGGCCGAGCTCGCCGAGCAGATCGTCCACGACTACTGGCACAGCCAGGTGCTGCCCCTGCCGCTTCACCTGCTGCAAGGGCTGAAACGGGCCAAGGTGACCCCGGCCACCCTCAACGGCCTGCTCCAGCTGCTGGAAGGCGATGCGGCGCTGGCGCCCCCGCCCCTGCCGGACGGCTGGCGGGCCGAGGCGCCGCTGCAGGAGCAGCTCACCGCCTTCTGGGGCCAGGTGTGGGAGCGGTTCAAGCCGTTATGGGCGGCGCGGGGGGAAGCGCTGGAGCAGACGTTCTGTACCAGTGCCAGGCAATGGAAGGCGGCGGGGGCCAGCAAGACCGGGATCTACGCGGGCCGTCCAAGGACCAAGCGGGTCGAGGAGCTCAACGCCTGGCTCGCCGCCCAGCCCGATCCCGGCTCCTACGCCGAGCTGCGCATCGACAAACGCAGCTGGCTACCCGACTACTTCCATCCCGCCGTCTTCACGAAGGTCGCCGAGACGTTCGAAACCCCGCCGGTGTCGTTGCCGGAGCGGCCGCTGCTGGAGGCGGTGGCCGCGCTGGTGGACGGCCCCGCTGAAGCGGTGCTGGCCCACTTCTGCCACTGGGGCGTGGGGGAACTGCGCAGCCGGCGGCAGCGGGCTGGGCGGATCAGCTATGGGGAGCTGTTGCAAGGCCTCGATCCCGGCCCGACGGGCACAGAGCGTCCCGCGCTGATCGAGGCGCTGCGCCGCCGCTACCGGGCGGCCCTGATCGATGAATTCCAGGACACCGACCCGATCCAGTGGCGCACGCTGCGGCAGGCCTTTGCCCCCGCCGCTGGCGCCGGCCAGCATCTGCTGGTGATCGTGGGTGACCCCAAACAGGCGATCTACCGCTTCCGTGGCGGCGATCTCGACACCTACCTGGCGGCGCGGCAACTGGCGGCCCGCACCCCGGCGGCGGCAGGCGAACCCTCCATCCGCAGCATGCGCCACAACTTCCGCGCCTCAGAGCCCCTGGTGGCCGCGCTCAACCACTTGATGGCCCCCGGGCTGGTGCGCACCAACCTGCCCGTGCCCGCCGTGGTGGCCCAGCCGCAGCGGCAAGCGCTGCACCTGCAGCTGCCCCCAGGCCAGGCGCCGCTGCAACTGTTGTGGCTGGGGCCGGAGCCTGGATCCTCCGCCGCCGGGGCGAAGCTGCCCAGCAAAACCGCGCTGGAGCAGACCCTGCCGCGGCAGATCGGTGCGCTGACGCTGGACCTGCTGCAGCGCGGCATCGAGGTGCACGCGCACGCTGAGCAGCGGGCGCTTGAACCGGGCGACATCTGTCTGCTGGTGAGTCGCCACTCCCAGGCCGACGCCCTGCGCCGCGCCCTGGAGGAACGGGGCATCGCCAGCAGGCTGGTGAGCAAGGGCGATGTGTTCGAAAGCGAAGGGGCCAGTGCCTTGCAACGCCTCCTCGATGCCCTGGCGGAACCCGGCAGCGGTCCGCGGCAGCGGCTGCTGGCCGCCTCCCCCCTGCTGAGCTGGAGTCCCCGGCGCCTCACCGCCGCCAGCCCGGCCGACTGGGATGCCCTGGCCGATCGTCTGGCGCGGCTGGCCGAAGGGCTGGGGCTGCGGGGCCTGCTGGGGGTGCTGGCCGAACTGCTGGAGGGGGAGGGGCTGGGGCGCCTGTCGCAGAGCGGCAGGCTGCTCGCCGATCTGCAGCAATGCGCTGAGCTGGTGCAGGAGCAGATGCACAACGAACAGCTCGGGGCGGTGGCCGCCGCCGACTGGTTACGTCGCCGCCGCCGCCATCCGCCCAACGACCCGCCGGAACGGCACCAGCCCCACAGCGATGCGGTGGAATCAGCGGTGCGGGTGGTGACGGTGCACCGCAGCAAAGGGCTGGAGTTTCCGGTGGTGATCTGTCCCTATCTCTGGCAGGCGCCCCCCGCAGCCACATCCGCCGCCAACCCTGGCGTGCGCTGGACACCTCCCGGTGCCGCGGGCCCCAGCCTCGACATCTCCGTGAACCAGCGCTGGGGCGTGGGCCGCGAAGCACGGCAGCAGAAGCATGAGGCGGAGGCGCAGGAAGCGGAGCGGCTGGCCTACGTGGCGCTGACCCGCGCCATGCAGCTGCTCGTGCTCGTCTACGGGCCCTCACAAGACCAGGAGGCCAATCCGCTGCGGCCCTGGCTGTTCCCCGGCCAGCCCCTGAGCGAGCCCGGCGCCGACGACTCCAGCACCCAGGTGTTGGGCCCAGGTGACGCGCTGAGTGGTCTGAGCTGGATTCAACTGCCGGCGCAAGCTGACGTCCTGGGGCGCTGGCAGTCCCCGCCCCGCCACGGCACGCTGCACACAGGCCCGGTGCCGCAGCGGCTGCTCGATGGGAACTGGGGCCGCAGCAGTTACTCCAGCTGGACGCACCACAGCAGCGGCGCTGCCCTGGCTCCGGCGGCGCTCGAAGACGGTCGTGAAACCGATGCCAACACCGCCGCCCCGCCGATCGAGGCGATGATCGAAGCGGCAGCCAGCGCCACCTCGGGGCCAGCCACCTCCCAGCCGGGCACCTCTGGTCAAGCCGGCTCCAACGCAGCCACTTCTGGTCCAGTCACTTCTGGCTCAGCCAACTCAGACCCAGCCAGCTCCGACCCAGACGCCCACGGCCCCCTGCAGGATTTCCCACGGGGCGCCTCTGCCGGCGATTGCCTGCACCGCATCCTCGAGCAGGTCGACCATCAACGCCGTGCCGTTGCCGATCCCGCCACCGCCGCCCTGGTGGAGCTGGAGCTGGGGCGGGCCGGCATCGACCTGGAGCAGCGGGATGCCGTGCTGGCCGGCCTCGAGCAGCTGCGCCTCACCCCGATGGGCGGCCCGCTGGGCAGCTTCCGCCTCGCCGAGCTGCCTCTGACGCGGCGGCTGAACGAAATGAACTTCGACCTGCCCCTGGCCTCTGAGCCGAGGGCGTCCCAGCAGGACTCGCCGCTGGTGCGCGCCGCCGGGCTGGCAGCCCCGTTCCGCGACCATCCCAGCGGGGCCTTCGGCGCCACCTACGCCAGCCAGCTGGAGCAGCTGCCGGTGGCCAGCCGCGGCTTTCTCACCGGCTCGATCGATCTGGTGTTCACCGCTCCCGCCGCCGCTGGCGAGCTGCGCTGGTGGGTGGCCGACTGGAAGAGCAACTGGCTGGGTGAGCGCGGCGAGAACGGCCAACCGCTGGCCTGCGGACCCCTGCATTACGGCCCGCCGGCGATGGCGGCGCTGATGGCGGCAAATCACTACCCACTGCAGGCTCACCTCTATCTGGTGGCGCTGCATCGCTACCTGCGCTGGCGCCTGCCGGGCTACAGCCCCGAGCGCGATCTGGGCGGCTACGTCTACGTGTTTCTGCGCGGCGTGCCGGGGGAGCGGGCTCAGGCGGCCGGGCCCGGAGCGGCCGTACCGGGAATGTTCGTGGAAGCGGTCGATCCCGATCGGCTGCTGGCCCTCGATGCCGCCCTGCGGGAGGGGCAGCCATGACGGATGCCTCGCAAGAAGCACAGGCACCCGCGCCGTTCGGGGCTCTCACCACAGCAGCCACAGGCGCGGTGGCAGCGTCTGGCTGGACGCTGGGGATGGCCCTGGCCGAAGCCCTGCCGCGCCTCTACGGGGTGAAGCGCGATCCGCTGGTGGAGGAGCTGATCCTGGCGCTGGCGCTGGCGGTGCAACGCGGCGAGCTGGAGCTGCCGCTGGCGGGAACGGCGCCGGAAGGGATCGGGGCGGAAAGCGTGGCCGCCGGCCTCTGGCCGGAGGGCCACCGGGCAGCGCTGGAGCGCTCCCCTCTGCTGGACGCTGGCCGGGAAGCCTCGCCGGCCGGCCCGGCCCCGCTGGTGCACACGGCAGCGGGTGGCCTGGCCTGGCGGCGTTGGCGCGACCAGCTCGACGACGTGCTGGCCCAGTTGCGGCAGCGGGCCCTGAGCCCGCTGGAGCCAGCGCTGCCGCCGGAGCATCGCCAGCGCCTGTGCGATACGGCCTGCCGCCGCGGCGCCCTCGATTCTCAACAGGTGCGGGCGGTGGATGCCCTGCTGTCTCAGCGGCTGGTGCTGCTCGGCGGCGGTCCGGGCACCGGCAAGACCACCACGGTGGTGCAGATGCTGGCCGCGGCGCTGGAGGCCCGCCCCGACCTGCGGGTGCACCTGGCAGCGCCCACCGGCAAGGCCGCCACGCGCCTGCGGCAGGCGATCCGGGAACGCGGGGACCGCCTGCCCGACGACCTGGCCGAACGCTGCATGGCCCTGCCCTGCACCACCCTGCACCGCCTGCTGGAAAGCCGCGGCGATGGTTTCGCCCGCGACCGCCGCCACCCGCTCGCCCTCGATCTGCTGGTGATCGATGAGGTGTCGATGCTGGATCTGGCTTTGATGGCAGCCGTTCTCGACGCCCTGCCGCAGCAGGCCCAGCTGCTGCTGGTGGGCGATCCGGCCCAGTTGCCGCCGGTGAGCCCCGGCGCCGTGCTGATCGCCATCGAAGACGACCACCGCCGCGCCTCGCTGGGGGAAGCGATGGTGCAACTGGCCACCCCTTACCGCAACGAAGGGGCGATCGCCGCCGTGGCCGCCCAGGTGCGCAACGGCGGCGGCGCCCGGCTGGAGCGAAGCCTTGCCGCACTCCAACCGCGCGACAACCTGCATTGGCTGCGCTGCGAGCCGCCGCGGCTGCCTGAAGCACCGCTGGAGCGGCTGCGCGCCCATCAGGAACGGCTGCGGGAACTGGCGATGGCCTTTGATCCCAGCCAGCTTTCCGCGGCCCAGGCGCTGCTGAACGAACTGGAAGCCTGCGTGCTGCTCACGCCCGTGCGCAGTGGCAGCTGGGGGGTGGAGGCCCTGCACCGCCGCCTGTTGGGGGAGGCCGCCGAGCGGGGCGCGGCAGCCTGGCCGCTGGGCACGCCGGTGCTGTGCAGCCGCAACCTGGCGGAACAGAACCTGGCCAATGGCGATGTGGGCGTGGTGGTGCGGCCGGGGCGCGAGACGCTGCTGCTGTTCAGTGACGACACAGCCGGGCCCCGGTTGCTCCATCCCGCCCGCCTGCCAGGGGCGGAACCGGCGCTGGCCCTC
Source organism: Synechococcus sp. CS-1333 (assembly GCF_025128015.1). Classification (NCBI taxonomy): domain Bacteria; kingdom Bacillati; phylum Cyanobacteriota; class Cyanophyceae; order Synechococcales; family Synechococcaceae; genus Synechococcus; species Synechococcus sp. CS-1333. Next base: position 50,518 of record NZ_JAHLYO010000031.1, on the reverse strand, counting down.
ACGATCCACAAATCGCAGGGCAGCCAGTACCAGGAGGTGGTGGTGCTGCTGCCCAGGAGTGAGCGCTGGGAGGGGCGGCTGCTCTATACCGCTCTCACCCGTGCGCGCCAGGAGGCCTGGCTGGTCACCCCACCGCTGCCGCCCTGGGCGCCGGCGCCGGGCTCGTGATCCCTGCGGGCAGGCCCACCCTCACAGCGTCGGACTGGCGGATCTGGGGCCTCACCGCCGCAGGCAAATACCTGGAGGGGCTGGTGGTGTTCATGGGGGGCATCGCCCTGCCGCTGGTGCAGGCGGAGCTGGCGCCGGCCAGGGCAGCGGTGGGTCTGCTGGCGGCCGCGCCGCTGATCGGCATCCTCGTGGGCGCGCCGCTGCTGGGCACGCTGGCCGACCGCTGGGGCCGCCGGCCGGTGTTCTTAGCCGAGCTGGTGCTTCTGCTGGCGGGGCTGCTGGGGGCCGCCGCCAGTCCGAACGTCACCTGCCTGGTGGCGGCACTGCTGCTGATCGGCCTGGCGCTCGGCGCCGACTACCCCACCGGCCATCTGGTGATCTCCGAACAGTTGCCGGCGGCCTGGCGTGGCCCGCTGGTGCTGGGCGCCTTCGGCTGCCAGGCCGTGGGGGCACTGAGCGGCAGCCTGCTGGGCTGGCTGCTGGCTGCTCATGGCAGCCTGGGGCCACTGGGCTGGCGCAGCCTCTATCTCCTGCCGGTGCTGCCGGTGCTTCTGCTCACCTGGGCGCGGCTGGGGGTGCCGGAAAGCCCTGGCTGGCGGCCGCCGGGTGTTGCCCAGCCGCAGGCCGCTGGAGAAGGGGGGTCGGCGTCAGCCACTGGCCAGACCGAGACGGCGCATCCTCTGCCCAACCCGTTGCCACCTCGCGCACCCAGCCCGCTGGCGCCTCCTTCACTGCGCCCACTGCTGCTGGCCGGGCTGCCGTGGTTTGTGCAGGACCTCAGCACCTACGGGGTGGGAATCTTCCTGCCGCAACTGCTGGTGCAGGGCGGCGTGCAACAGCACAGCCTGGGCTGGGCCACAGCGGCCGATGGGCTGTTCGTGGCAGGAATCGGCCTGGCAATCGTGCTGGTCGACCGCCTGGGCCGGATCGGGCTGCAGGTGGCCGGCTTCGGGGGCTGCGCCGCTGGGCTGGCGCTGGCGGCGTGGGGCTGCAGCGGGGCTGTTCAGGCGCCCGGCCTGGTGATCGCCGGGGTGGGCCTGTTTCTGTTCATGACCAACGCCGGCCCCAATGCCACCACCTATCTCCTTGCAGGAGAGGTGTTCCCGATCGCCCAGCGCGGCCAGGGGGCGGGCCTTGCGGCCGCTGCCGGCAAAGCCGGCGCGGTGCTCGCCGCCCTCACACTGCCGGGGTTGCTGCACCGCTGGGGAACGGGTGCGGTGTTGACTGGCCTGGCGGTCAGTTCGGTGATCGGCGCACTGCTCACCGGCTGGTTACGGTTTGACCCGGCACAGGAGCGCTAACCATTCAGCGCAACAGGGCTCGGCAAAAAACGGGGCCTCGGCACGCGGTGAAGCGGCCAGGACCCCGGAGGTGGAGCATTCAGATCAAGCCTCTGAGCAAGGTTTCAGAGCTGCGCACAGAACAGAAAAGGGGGCAGGACGGCACCCGCCCCCCAGCGTTCTGACTACTTGATGAACAGCATCTCCTGGTAGGTGGGCAGCGGCCAGGCGTTGTCGTCCACCAGGGTTTCGAGCCCGTCGACGGCTTCGCGGATCTTGTACATCAGCGGCAGCAGGGTGTCGGCGCAGTGGCGCATGTGGGCAGCCTCGCCGTGGGGCGGGCTGGCCAGAGCGGACTCCAGGGCCACGCAGTTGGCCAGCAGCTCCTGGTTGAGCGTGGCGATCCGGCCGGCCATGGCCCGATCGGGCGGCAGACCCAGGGTTTCCTGGTAGTGGAGGGAGTTGGCCAGCTGACCGAGATAGGTCATCACGGCGGGGTACACCTGGGTGCGGGCCATCTGCAGCACCAACTTGGCCTCCACTTCCACCGCCAGCACGTACTGCTCGGCATACACCTCGAAGCGGCTGTGCAGCTCCACCGGGGTGAGCACACCGGTGCGCTCGAACAGGGCCTTGATGTCGTCCCGCTCCAGCACGAGCAGCGCATCGGCGGTGGTGGGGAGGTTCTCCAGGCCCCGTTCGGTCACGGCCTTTTCATGCCACTCACTGGAGTAGCCGTCACCGCCGAACACCACATTGCCGTGCTGCTGCATGATCGCCTGCAGCACTGCAGCGGCTGCCGACTCCAGCGACGCACCGGCACCCATCTTGGCCTCCAGTTCGTCGGCCACGTACTTGAGCGAGTCGGCCAGAATCGTGTTCATGGCCACCAGCGGGCCGGCCACGGATTGATTCGAACCCACGGCGCGGAACTCGAAGCGGTTGCCGGTGAAGGCGAACGGGGAGGTGCGGTTGCGATCACCCGGATCCTTGGGGAACTCGGGCAGGGTGTCGACACCGAGCTGCATCAATCCACCGTGGTCGGTACTGCCAAGGTTGCCGTTCTTGATCATCGTGAAGACCTCTTCCAGCTGGCTGCCGAGGTACATCGAGATGATCGCCGGCGGCGCTTCGTTGGCACCGAGGCGGTGATCATTGCCGGCCGTGGCCACCACAGCACGCAGCAGCGGGCCGTAGAGATGCACGCCACGAATCACAGCACCGCAGAACAGCAGGAACTGCATGTTCTCCTCGGGGCTGCTGCCGGGATCCAGCAGGTTGCCCTGGGTGCCGTTGCCCACCGACCAGTTCACGTGCTTGCCGGAGCCGTTGATGCCAGCGAAGGGCTTCTCGTGCAGCAGGCAGTTCATGCCGTGGCGGCGCGCCGTGTTCTTCAGCAGCGTCATGGTGAGCTGCTGGTGGTCGGTGGCCACGTTGGCCGCCTCAAAGAACGGAGCAATCTCGAACTGGCCCGGTGCCACTTCGTTGTGGCGGGTTTTGGCGGGAATGCCCAGCTTGTACATCTGGCGTTCCACGTCCTGCATGAACACCTGCACCCGCTGGGGGATCGCACCGAAGTAGTGGTCGTCGAATTGCTGGCCCTTGGCGGAAGGATGGCCGAACAGGGTGCGGCCCGCCAGCAGCAGGTCGGGGCGGAGGGTCACGAAGGCGCTGTCGACCAGGAAGTATTCCTGTTCAGCACCGCAGCTGGAATTGACCGGGGCGATCTCGGTGTTGCCGAGCAACTTGAGCAGCCGCTGGGCCTGCTTGTTCATCGCGGCGTTGGAGCGCAGCAGCGGTGTCTTCTTGTCGAGGGCTTCACCCGTCCACGACACGAACACCGTGGGGATGCAGAGGGTGATGCCGTTGGGCGTCTCCATCAGGAAGGCCGGGCTGGTGATGTCCCAGGCCGTGTAACCGCGGGCTTCGAAGGTGGAGCGGATGCCGCCGTTGGGGAAGGAGGAACCGTCAGGCTCACCCTGCACCAGCACCTTGCCGGTGAATTCACAGATGGCCGAACCATCGCTCTGGGTGGAGATGAAGCCGTCGTGCTTCTCCGCCGTGGAGTTGGTGAGCGGATAGAACACGTGGGCGTAGTAGAGGGCGCCACGGCCCACCGCCCAGTCTTTCATCGCCTGGGCTACAACATTGGCCACGGAAACATCAAGTTTGCCGCCTTCCTTGATGGTTTTCTGAACCGATTTGAAGATGTCCTTCGGCAAGGACGACTTCATCTTGGCCAGATCGAAAACGTCAGACGCCCACAACTCTGAGAGGGGCGCAATGGGAGGAAACTCCGGGGATGGCCGTTCCTGGATGCACTGGATGGCCGCGAGACGCTGCGAACTGGGCATGAGGGGCAGAAAAGATCCGCCCAGCATCCAACCCCTCAGCCTTGCCACCAGATGACGCCGTTGCTACAGATCAATTGGTGGGTCCGTCCACGGTCTCGAATCGCTCAAGCTCGGGCATTCCCAGTCGGATGCTGCGCAGCATCGAACCAGCAACGAGCGGCAAGAGCCGCGCGCGCTGTGTCAGGCCCGCGGCGCCCTTCACTGACCACGTCATGCGACAGACTGAACCTGCATTCCGCTGCAGCGTCGATGGTTCGCTACTACCTCCTGCTGCCGGATCCGAAGGCCGGAGCCGAGGCCACGCTCGGGCGCATGCTCGACGACCGCTCTGAAGCCTGCTTCGACGCCACCACCACACCCCCGGGCTGGCAGAACTGCACGAATCAGATTCAGCGCCGGCTGCACGCCCACGACAAGATCGCCGAAATCAGCCTGGAGCGCGCTCAGGCCTGGCAACCCTCCGCCTTTGCCTGAAGCCGGCCGCGAGTTACCGCCCGGCCCCGAGGCCCAGGTTGACGCCGGATCAGGGCGATGCCAACGCCCCTGGGGATGGTTCGAGACCCTTGCCGATGGTGAGTCCTACCGGGTGAAACGGCTGCTGGTGCTGGCCCACCAGCGCATCAGCCTCCAACGTCATCGCCACCGCTGTGAGCACTGGGTGGTGGTGGCCGGCAACGGTCGGCTTGAACTGGAGGGGGAATCCATCCCGGCCCGGCCGGGTGTCACCTTGTTCATCCCTGTGGGCGCGATGCATCGGCTCACCGCCGGCTCCAGCGATCTGGTCCTGATTGAGGTGCAGCGGGGCGACCGTCTCGAAGAAAGTGATATCGAGCGTTGGCAGGACGATTACGGCCGGGCCGTCAGCAGCACATGACGGGGATTCCGGCCGTTCAGGTGTTACATTGTGCACTCACCCTTTGATGAAGGGCAAGGCAGGCGTGCTACAGGCCATCAAGGCCATGAGCTTCGGGTTGCTGCCGGCCTGTGTTGAAGGAACTCCTCAGGCCCCAGCCACCCACCCAGATTCGTGACCCAGCCTTCTGCTTGCGAGAGCTTCGCGTGCTCTGTTGACACCGACGCGTCCCTCTCCGCCTCCAATTCCACCTCGACGAGCCATCCCATCACCACCCTTTCCCTCTCCGCCGACCCGATCGCCGCGGATTCCGCCGCCACGCCAGCCCTGCCGCTGACGAGCGTCGATCTCACCGCCCTGGAAGCCACCAGCCCCGCCGTGACGGACGCCACAACCGAAGCCAGCACCCTGATCGGTCCGCTCACCACCACCGCAGCACCTGCCGAAGCGAAGAACGGCTTCGCCAGCTTTGGTTTCTCCGCCGAGCTGCTGGAGGCCGTCGAAGGCTGCGGCTACACCGAGCCTTCCCCGATCCAGAAAGCCGCCATTCCTGAGCTGCTGCTGGGCCGCGATCTGGTCGGCCAGGCGCAGACCGGCACCGGCAAGACAGCCGCCTTCGCCCTGCCCCTGCTGGCTCGCCTCGATCCGGCCCAACGCACCCCGCAAGTGCTGGTGCTCACGCCCACCCGCGAGCTGGCACTGCAGGTGGCGGAATCCTTCAACAGCTATGCCAACAAGCTCCCGCAGGTGCGGGTGCTTCCCATCTATGGCGGAGCCGATTTCCGCGATCAGATCGTGCGTCTGCGCCGTGGCGTGCAGGTGGTGGTGGGCACCCCTGGCCGGGTGATGGATCACATGCGCCAGGGCACCCTTGATCTTTCCGGCCTGCGCAGCCTCGTGCTCGACGAAGCCGATGAAATGCTGCGCATGGGCTTCATCGACGACGTGGAGTGGGTACTGGGGCAGTTGCCGAGCGAGCGGCAGGTGATCCTGTTCTCCGCCACCATGCCGTCCGAAATCCGGCGGCTTTCGAAGAACTATCTCCGCAGCCCGGCGGAAGTGACGATCCGGCAGAAAGGCGCTGAATCCAGTTCCATCCGCCAGCGCCATCTGGTGGTGAACGGATCCCAGAAACTGGAAGCTCTCACCCGGGTGCTCGAGGCCGAAAGCAGCGAGGGTGTGATCATCTTTGCCCGCACCAAGGCCATCACCCTGGCGGTGTCCGAAGCGCTCGAACAGCAGGGCCACGATGTCGCTGTGCTCAACGGCGATGTGCCGCAGGCCCAGCGGGAACGCACCGTGGAGCGGCTGCGCAGCGGCAAGGTGAACGTGCTTGTGGCCACGGATGTGGCGGCGCGCGGCCTCGACGTCGACCGCATCACCCTGGTGATCAACTTCGACATCCCCTTTGACAGCGAGGCCTACGTGCACCGCATCGGCCGCACCGGCCGGGCCGGCCGCAAGGGCGACGCGATCCTGTTCCTCACCCCGCGGGAGCGCCGCTTCCTCTCAGGTCTCGAGCGTGCCGTCGGCAAGCCGATCGAGCCGATGGAGGTGCCCAGCAACGCCGACATCAACCAGAGCCGGCTGGATCGCCTGCGTCAGCGCCTCACCGCCGCTGTGCAGGAGCCCACAAGTGAGCCCCAGGAACTGGCCCTGCTCAGCGAGATTATCCAGAGGGTAGGCCGCGAGATCGAGGTCACCCCGGAGCAACTGGCCCTGGCCGCCCTCCAGCTCGCCGTGGGCGATCGCCCGCTGCTCGCCCAGGGTGAAGAAAACTGGCAGCAGAGCGGAGGACGCGACCGTGACCGTCAACGGGACGGCGATGGCCGCCGTGGCGAGCGCGGCGAGCAACGGCGGCCCCTTGGCCAGGGCCGCAACGGCGGCGGGTTCCGCGAGGAAGGCAGCGCGCCCCCCGACGACCAGATGGACCGGTTCCGCATCGAAGTGGGCTGGCGTGACCGCGTCAAGCCGGGCAACATCGTGGGAGCGATCGCCAATGAGGCTGGCCTTAACGGCCGCAGCATCGGCAGGATCCAGATCTTCGACACGCACAGCGTGATCGATCTGCCCAAGGGAATGCCTGAAGATGTGTTCGCTGCTCTCGCCCGCCTGCGGGTGATGAACAAGGAGCTGCAGATTTCCCGTCACCAGGGCTGAGCCCTTCAGCCCCTCCCCGCCATTGCCTTGAGGCCCTCCATGCGCCTGGTCTTCACCTTCACCTCGCTGGGTGCCCTCACGCTCTTTGCCCAACCGGTGCAGGCCGATACGCTCAGCGCATCGGCTTCCGCCCGCAACGACAGCGTCACCAGGTTCTGCCTGGCGGGGTTCCAGGCCGCCTTCCAAGCGGCCCGCAAAGTGCCCCCGGATGGCATGGGGGCCTATACCTGCAACTGCTTCGTGGAGCAGGTGAACAAGGGCTCCAGCATCCAGGGCGCCACCGACATCTGCCGGCAGCTCGCCACGACCAAGTACCGGCTCTGAGCGTTCAGCTCCAGAGGCTGGTCACACCATCGGTGCACAGCAGGCTCACCTGCTCCAGGGGCAGGTTTTCGATCGTGGCGATCAAGGTCGTCTGCACCTCGGTGGACTCGGTGAGCACCAGGGATTGCAGCAGGTCGAAACGGTCCTGAGGGGCGAGTTCGCCGTTCTCGCACCAGGCCAGACTCCAGGGGACAGGGGCAGACATTGGTTCGGGATCGCCGGGTGTTGGTTCCGTGACAATCAGACGACCTTCGCCCATTTCCTCCCTTCTTCCCTTTTCCTTCCGTTCTGCTTCACGCTTTGCCACGCCTGCCCAGGCCATGCCGCCACTTTCTTCGCCCCAGCACGAGCCCCAACACTCTGCCCCCGCGCTGAAGCGGCTGCTGCGAGCCCTGCGGCCGCACCGCCGGCGGGTGTGGCAGGCGGCGTTCTGTTCGGTGCTCAACAAAATCTTCGATCTGGCGCCGCCGGTGCTGATCGGCCTGGCGGTGGATGTGGTGGTCCGCCAGCAGACTTCCAGCCTCGCCGCGCTCGGGTTCCGCAGCGTGCCGAGCCAGCTGGGGCTGCTGGCCCTGCTCTCGTTCGTGACCTGGAGCGCCGAATCCGGCTTCGAATACCTCTATGGCGTGCTGTGGCGCAACCTCGCCCAGACCGTGCAGCACGAGCTGCGGCTTGAGGCCTACGGCCATCTGCAGCAGCTGGAGATGGCCTTCTTCGAGTCGAGCAGCAGCGGCCGGCTGATGGCGATCCTCAACGACGACATCAACCAGCTCGAGCGCTTCCTCGACCATGGCGCCAACGAGCTGCTGCAACTGGTGACCACCGTGGTGGCGGTGGGCGGGGCCATGGCCGTGCTCTCCCCCAGCGTGGCGGGGGTGGCATTTCTGCCGATCCCGGTGATCCTCTGGGGCTCGCTCAGCTTCCAGAAGCGGCTGGCTCCGCGCTACCGCGAGGTGCGTGAAAGGGCTGGCGATCTGAACAGCAGCCTGGCCAACAACCTCGGCGGCATGCTCACGATCAAGAGCTTCGCCGCTGAAGCCTGGGAGCTGGAGCGCCTCCGCGGCGAAAGCGAGGCCTACCGCGCCAGCAACCGCCGAGCGATCCGCATCTCGGCCGCCTTCATTCCGCTGATCCGCTTCGCGATCCTGTTCGCCTTCCTGGCGATCCTGGTGATCGGCGGCCTGCAGGCGTGGCAGGGAGCGATCGCTGTAGGCAGCTACAGCTTTCTGGTGTTCATCACCCAGCGTCTGCTCTGGCCGCTCACGACCCTGGGCCGCACCCTCGACGACTACCAGCGGGCCATGGCCTCCACCACCCGGGTGCTCGATCTGCTCGAAACTCCGGTGAGCATTCCCGGCGGCTCCCGGCCGCTGCCCCTTGAGCAGGTGCAGGGCAGGCTCGAGTTCCGCGCGGTGGACTTCGCCTACGGCGGCCGCGACCCCTTGCTGAATGGATTCGAGCTCACCGTGCCGGCCGGCAGCACCGTGGGCATCGTGGGCGCCACGGGCTCGGGCAAGAGCACGATCGTGAAGCTGCTGCTGCGGCTCTATGAGGTGCAGGCGGGCGAGATCCTGCTGGATGGCCAGCCAATTCGGGAGCTGCGGCTCGAGGATCTGCGGCGTGCCATCGGCCTGGTGAGCCAGGAGGTGTTCCTGTTCCACGGCACCGTGGCCGAGAACATCGCCTATGGCAGCTTCAGAGCCAGCCGCACCGCCATCGCCCGAGCCGCTGCCCTCGCCGAAGCCGCCGGCTTCATCGAGGCCCTGCCACAGGGCTACGACACCGTCGTGGGCGAGCGGGGCCAGCGGCTCTCAGGCGGTCAGCGGCAGCGGATCGCCCTGGCCAGGGCCATTCTCAAGAATCCGCCCGTGCTGATCCTTGATGAGGCCACCGCCGCGGTGGACAACGAAACCGAGGCCGCCATCCAGCGTTCCCTTGACCACATCACCGCCTCTCGCACCACGCTGGTGATCGCCCACCGGCTCAGCACCGTGCGCCACGCCGATCGGATCGTGGTGATGGACCAGGGACGCATCGTGGAAGCCGGGCGCCACGAAGAGCTGATCGTCCGCAACGGCGCCTACGCCAACCTCTGGCGCGTGCAGGCCGGACTGCGCCGCGAAGAACCGCTGCTGGCCTGAACACCGGCAGGCATCCGCTGTCCCCTTGATACGGCACGACGGGGTGGGCGGGAATGTTGCAGCATGGACAACTCCTTCAGGGCCCCCTGCTGCCCCCTCACGATGGCGCCGAGCTCCGGTCCCCACGAACTGCCGTCGACGTCCCAGACGGAGTTGCTGGAGTTGCCCGTCGAGCGCCTCCAGCCCACCCAGCTCTGCCTCGGTCTGGCGGAGGTGCGGGCCCGGGCCTGTGATTTCCGCCTTGAATCCGCTGCCAGCCGCCGCCGTTACCTGCGCAGCCGCCCGGTGCCGGTCGCCGTCAGCAGCGCCGGTGAGCACTGGATGATTGATCGCCATCACCGGCTGCGGGCGCTGCTCGACGTCGACCCGGACGTGAGCGTGTTCTGTGCGGTGGTGCTGCGGCTGGAGGGCGCCAGCAGGGCCCACTGCCTCGAGGAGCTCAATCGCCGCGGCTGGCTCTATCTGCACGATGGCGAGGGGCGCGGCCCCCACCCGGCGGAGCGTCTGCCGAGGCGGCTGGAGGCGCTCGACGACGACCCCTACCGCAGCCTGGTCTGGAAGCTGAAGCAGGAGGGGCTGATCCGTGCCCAACCGACCCTGCCCTTCCACGAGTTTCGCTGGGGTGCCTGGCTGCGTCAGCAGGCGCTGCCGCCGTTCAGTTCGATCGAGCTGGATCCGGCCCTGCCGGCGGCGCGGGAACTGGTGCGCCAACGCCGCGATCCTGGGAGCTGAGGTCACCAGCTCAGAAACTGACTGATACCGGCGGGCCTGGGAGGGAAATCCACCGCCAGGATGAAATAAGGTTTCAATATGAAGACATCGGCAGCGAAGCGCCAGAGATCCACAGCGGTTCCTTCGGCGCCTTCAGCCGGATACCCGAGCGCTCCGCCCCCCAAGCGCCGGTCCAGCGGATTGGGGCCGATCCTGCTCGCCGTGATGTTCGGGCTCGGCGGCGGCCTCGCCCTGGCGGTGCCCTTGGCCGATCTGATCAAGGGCAACACCACTGTGAAGCTGGAAGGCTTCCGCAATCCCTTCGGCAGCTGGGTTGACACCGATCGCGACCTGCTGGTGCTCGGCTCCGACGTGGGGGGTGGCAACACCGATGTGATCTTCACGCTGCGGGTGGAGAACGGCAAAACCCAGATCACCCAGGTGCCGCGAGACACCTACATCGATTCCGCCCGCTTCGGCCCGGTCAAGGCCAACGCTCTCTACGCCTACGGCGGAATCGAAGCCGCGAAGGAGGAGCTTTCCGAGCGCCTCGGTCGACCCATCGGCCACTACATCAAGGTGAATCTGAGCGCGATCCGCCGCATGGGCGATGTGCTCGGTGGCGTCGAGGTGGATGTGCCCAAGCGCATGTACTACGTCGACAACAGCCAGGGCCTCTACATCGACCTGCAGCCGGGCATGCAGACGCTCAAGGGCCGCGACCTGGAGGGCTTCCTGCGCTGGCGCCACGACGAGAACGGTGACATCGGCCGCATCGAGCGGCAGCAGCTGGTGCTGGCCGCGGTGTTTCGCAAGCTGATCCGGCCGGACAACCTCATGCGTCTGCCCACCCTGCTCTCCGCCGCCGGGGAGGACGTCAAGACCGATCTCGGGCCGATGCAGATCGGCGGCCTGATCACCGCCATGGCCTCCACCCAGCTCAGCACCGAGCGGCTCGGCGGCCGCCCGTTCGACCGCAACGGCATCAGCTACTGGGAAGCCGACTGGCCCAGCACCGCCGGCACCGCCAGCTCCTCCAAGGAGTCGTCGGACAACGGCCGCTACCGCTTCCTGTTCTGAGCCACGGCGCCAGGGTCGCCGCCACCTTCCAGCTACTGATCCTCAGCCTCCTGTCATCAGCCCTCAGCCGCCATGGACGGAGCCGGTACCGTGCCGGCAATGCGCCGCAGCGCTGCGATGGCTCCACTCTCCCCCCTGCTTCAGCAGAGCCTGCGCCTTGGCCTCGCCAGCCTGATCACCGCCGCGATCGCGCTCTGGAGCGATCGGATCGCGTTCGTGTGGTACCCGCTGCTGGCCGTGATCTTCGTCATCGATGACAACGACGAGCTGACCGTCAAAGCAGCCCTCGCCCGGGTGCTCGGCACCGCCAGCGGCGGCTTGGTGGCCTTTCTCGTGCACACGATCATGGGCGGCTGGCCCGCGGTGCTGGTGTCCCTGCTGCTGACCGTGCCCCTGCTGCGGCTGCTGGGCTGGCAAGGAGGGATGTCCACCGCCGTGACGATCAGCCTGATGTTCCTGCTGATCCCCCACTACACCGCGCTCAACTGGGACTACGTGTTCAACCGCACGGTGGACACGTCCGTGGGAATCGTGGTGGCGCTGCTGACGGCCCTGCTGTTCTGGCCGAAGAACAGGCTGCAGCGCATCGGGGCCCTCGAGCGGCAGGTCCACACCAGCCTGCTGACGCAGCTCGCTGCCCTCATGGCGTGGGCTCTGGGCAGGCAGACACGCCCTGCACCACTGTCCCGTGCCGAGTTCACCGCCCGCCTGCTCGCTCTCGAACAGCTGGTGCAGCAGGAGCAGGCGGGCCATGCACGGCACCTGCTGCGGCAGGCACGCTGGCGCCAGCGGCTGCTGATCTGGCAGACGATCCACCACCACTGGGTGCAGTTCGAGCGGCTGCTCGGCCAGCTCCCCGCCGACCTGGCCGGTGAGCCCGCTGGCGCCGCGTTGGCGTCGCAGCTGCAACGGGCGCTGCAGCAGCTGCAGGCGCCGGCGGCCGGCGACGGGCCGCTGCAGCTGCAGCCGGCTCCGGGGGAGCAGACCCTGCCCTCGCTGCTGCTGCTCTCGCTGGAGGAGGAACACAACCGGCTGCGGCGGGCGCTGCTGTCGCTGCACTTCTGCGAGCGGAGCACCCTGCCCCGCACCGCCAGCTCCCGCCTGGAGCCGGCGCGATGAAGCTTCCGCCACGGCAGGAATGGCGCCTGGCCCTGGTGACCGGGCTGAGTACGGGCTTTGCGGTGCTGAGTCCGTTGCCGGATGGCTACTACATGCCGATGGCGATCACCGCCGTGATGGCCGGCAGCTACGGCGGCTCCTATGCACTGGGTCGCCAGCGGCTGCTGGGCAGCCTGATGGGGGTGGCCATCCTGTTGGTGTGCCAGAGCGGCCTGCGCCTGCCCTTGCCCCTGGCCCTCGGCATCGCCCTGACGCTCACCCGCCTGCTAGGCGGTGCGCTGGGTCTGCAGAGCGGCTACAAGGTGGCTGGCTTCATCGTGGTGATGGGCTGGCTGGTGCACAGTTCCAACCTCTCCAGCTGGATTCCGCTGCGCCTGGGCTGGACCTGCCTGGGAATCGTGGTGGGGTTGCTGGCCGTGCGCTGGATCTGGCCCAGCCGTGCGATCCAGCAGCAGAACGACGGCTGCCGGCGCCTGATGGGCACGATCGCAGCCGCCTTGCGCGAGGAAGGCCAGCGACTCGGCAGCCCGCTGGCCCCCGCCGCTTCCCCCGGCGAGCGGCGCCGGCGCCACCGGCAGGACCTGACCCAGCTGGTGGCCCTGCGGCAGGGGCGGCCGGCGGCGATCACGGAGCTGGGGCTCAACCCGGCCCGGCAGCCGCTGCATCACCTGTGGCAACTGAGCGATGCCACCTTTTCGCTGTTGCTTGGAACCCTCGACGGGCTGCGCAGCCTGCCACCTCCACTGTTGTCACCGTCGGCGCTGGTGGAGCTGAGAATGGCGGAAGTAAGGCTGCTGGAGGCCATGGCCCAGCGGCTGGAGGGATGGCAGACCTGCCGCTTCGCGCAGGACGAACCGCTGCCGTCGCTGACGGCCAGCGGCAGGCAAGCAGGCTTGCAGAGCCAGGCACTGGCCCTGGCAGCCCTGCGCACCTGCCGCGAGCTGCTGCACAGCCCCGCCTTCGAGCAGGTGCCGAACGTGCGCCAGCGCCAGGTGGCCCGGCGCCTGATGCTGCTGGAGCAGGCAGCCGAGGGCCTCGAAACGATGGACCGGCGCTGGCAGGCGCTGCAGGCATGACCAGACTCCCTTCCGGGCCTGCGATCGCCACCAGGCTCGCCCTGAGCGTGACGTTGCTGGGGATCGCGCTGGAGCAGGGGCGCGGTGTGGCACTGGCAGCCGGGGCCGACCCTCACCACGCCGCTGCGCTGGAGCGCGCCTGGAGCCGCCTAGACGCCGAATTGCGCCTGCTGGACCAGCTGTTGCCCGGGCCGGAGGACGGGGGAGCCGGCGATGCCACCCCCGGTGAGACGCCACCGGCCCCGCCCCCGCTAGCCCTGCCGACGGCGGCGCAGCTCAGCGATCAGCAGGTGCAGGCGCTAAGCCTGGAGGAGGCGGTGGTGATCGCGCTGGCCGAAAGTCCGCAGCTGCAGGCCCGGCGCCTGGAGGTGGCCGCGGCCCTGGCCCAGCTGCAAAGCCGCCTGGGCACCTACTGGCCCCGCATCGCCGCCGTGGGCGGGCTGGCCTACGACCAGACGGCGACGCGGTTCGGGGTGCCCGCCGGCAACGGCAGCCTCGCCCTCGGGCCCAACTTCGCCGCATCCGGGCTGCGGGCCGCCGACGGCTCGACCACCAATGGCCCCTTCTTCGTGCCCAGCGGTGCCACCGCCACCTTGAACCAGGGGGTGCGCCAGCTGAGCGGTGGCCTGGAGCTGGATCTGGCTGTGCTGGATTTCGCCCGCAGCCCCTCGATCCAGGCGGCCCGGGCGCGGCTGCGGCAGGCGCGGGCCGCCTACGCCAACAGCCTGCGGCACCGGCAGCTGGAGGTGAGTGAGGCCTACTACGGCCTGCAGCGGGCCGACCAGCTGGTGCGCATCCGCGAAGCCGACCTGCGCAACGATGGCGTGATCCTGCAAGAGGTGCTGGCGCTCAAGCAGGCCGGGCTCGTGCCCCGGCTCGACCTGCTGCGCCGCCAGGCCTTCGAAGCCGAAAGCGAGGAACAGCTGATCCAGGCCCGCGCCGACCAGGCGGTGGCTCGGCGGCGGCTGGCCGTGCTGCTCAATCTGCCAGCCAACCTCACCCCCCGCGCGGCGGACCCGATCCGGATCCAGTCCCGCTGGCCGTTCGGGCTGGAGGAGAGCCTGCTGGCCGCCTATCGCGACAACCCCGAGCTGGCGCTGGTGCTGGCCAGCCGCGACGCCCTGGCTCAGGACCGGCAGGCCCTGGCCGCCCAGCTGCTGCCCCGCCTGAGCCTGTTCGCCGCCGCAGGCGCCGGCAGCAGCCAGACCCAGCAGTGGAACATCAGCGGCGACTGCTGTGGCACGACGGTGATTCCCACCCAGAACAGCGTAGGCACGGACTGGTCGGTGGGGCTGGCCTTCCGCTGGCTGCTGTTCGACGGCGGCAGCACGGCGGCGGCGCTGCGCAGCCTGACGCAGCAGGAGCAGGCCGAGGCGCAGCGCTACGCCGCCTCACGCAACGACATCCGCCTGCGGCTGGAGCAGGCCTTCTTCGAACATGGGGCCAGCCTGGGAAAACTGGCCTCCAGCCAGCGGGGGGTGCGCGCCAGCCTGGAGGCCTACCGGGATGCTCGGCTCCGCTATCAGAGCGGTCTGGCCAACGAAGTCACCCTGTCGCTCACCCAGGACCGGCTGATCACCAGCCTGGTGCAGCGACTGGAGGCCACGGTGGCCGTGAACATCACCTACGCCCGACTGCTGCGGGAACTGCTGCCGATGCCCACCGACCCCGAGGCCGCCGTGCCGGTGCGGCTCACGGTTCCGGAGGCCGGCCGTCGGCAACTGGGGCCGTGACGAGCCCGGGCAACGCGAGGCTCTGGATCAGCAGCCTGCGGCTGCGCCGCTCAACGCTCACCGCTGGAGACGAAACGCTCGATGCGGTACGCCAGCACCACCAGCAGCACCACCAGCCAGAACCAGAGCTCCGGCGCATTGGCGTTGAGCAGCACCACCAGCAGCACCACTTCGGCCACCAGCCAGGGCAGCTCCCGCCGCAGCGGGCTGGATTCGCCGGACGGCGGGGGCGCATTCGGGGTCATGGCACCGCCCCCGCGGTGGGGCTGGGGCTGGTAGCCGGAGCGGCCGTCGGCGTCTTCTGAAGCGGTTGGTCGCTCTGGCGGAGTTCGCGGTCATCCCAGAGGCGATCGAAGCCGAAGGTGCGGAAGCCGCCGGTGAGCGAGCGCAGGCCGGGCAGCAGATAGGAGATCGGGGTGCGCCATTCCACGTAGGCATGGCCCGTGACGGTGAGACCTTCCCGCACCGGGAACACACTGCTGCCCCGCGAGAGGGTCCAGCGGAAGCCATCGAGGCTGGCGGGGTCACGCTCCAGGCTGATCTCGGCGCGCATCACCGGCCCGCCTTCCACCAGGGAGCGGGCCAGCTGGGGGTTGCCGATCGTGGTGGAGATGTCCTCCTCGGTGGCGGGCAGCACATTGACCTGCCGGACCCGGCCCACGATGCCACCGAAGCGGCTGCGCTGGTCCCAGTCGGGCACGACCTCGACCGGCAGATCAGGGCGCAGGCGACGGGCATCGGCGGGAGGGAAGTAGGCCACGGCGATCAGTGGCTGGGAGCCGCTCCCACGCCCGATCGTGCCCAGCCGCTGTCCCACGGCCACGGTCTGCCCGGGGATCACCTGCAGATCCAGCACCTCCCCATCGCGATCGGCGTGCAGGCGGCCGTTGAAGGCCAGCTGCGCCTCGCTGACACGCAGCTGGCGGCGCAGATCATCGATGCGAAAACGCCGCTGCAGCGCCGCGGTCTCCAGCTCGAGCTTCACCTGCTGAAAGGCGGTGAGCAGAGTCCGCTCTTCGATCGCCACCTGATCGAGGTTCACGGCCGTGGCGGTGAGGCCCTGCTCCACCGTCACCACTTCGGAGGAGAGCGGGGCCACCACCTCCCGCCGGCTCAGCCACTCCAGCTGGTTGAGCTTGGCGGCGTAGGTGTTCTTGAGGGCGCCGAAGCGGCTGCGGTCAGCGCCCAGCTTGGCGAGGGCGGTGGCAAGCGCCTGCCGTTCGGTGGCGAGGCGTTGGTCGTCGCGGGCGGTGAGCTGTTCGTTCTGACGTTCGAGCTCCCGCAGGTTGGCTCGCTGCTGCTCGATCTCCCGCTCCAACACTGGGAGATAGAGCTCCACCAGCACCTGGCCGCGTCGCACCCGATCGCCCACGGCCACAAGCAGGCGCCGCACCTGGCCGCCGGCACGGGCGTCGATCAGGCCGGCACTGCCGGGCAGCAGCAGCACCCCCTTGCCCATCACCTCGGTGGGCACGCGCCAGAAGCAGGCCCAGACCACCACCGCACCGACGACGCCGCCCAGACACCACGCGACCTTCCGCCGCGGAGGCATCCCCTTCCAATGGTCAGGCCGCAGCAGGTGCATGGCCGCCAGCTTGGTGGGTCACGGGGTTCCTGTCAGCCCCCGCCCGCCACGGGGGCGGCGCCGGGCAACGTGGCCAGGGCAGCCGGATCACCGGCGATGGCAGCCGCCAGCAGCGGCGCCAGGGCCGGCACCAACGCAAAGGGCCCACCGAAACCGGCGAACACCCACAGGCCAGGGGCACCCGCCACCGCTCCCACCAGGGGCAGGCCCGGATTCGTGAAGCTCACCGGCACCTGAACGAAGCGACCCGGCAGCTCCGCCAGTGCCGGCAGCAGCCCCGAGACCGCCTGGCGCAGGCACAGCTCGGTGTGGCGGGGGTCGGGGGGTGGGCCCAGGTCCGTGCCTGGACCCACCAGGGAGCTCTGGCCCAGCAGCCAACCCGTACCGCTCGGCGCCCAGCCCACATCCACGATCAGCTCAGGCACCTGCAGCTGGGCGGAGCGGTCTTCCAGGCCCGGCCGCTGGCCCAGTAACGGCATCACGATGGCATCACCGGAGGGCAGCGCCAGCGGCAGGCGGTCCACCAGCAATGCGCCGGCCCAGCTGAACCGCAGACGCTGTGGCAACGACGGCCAGAGCGAGCGGCAACCGGCTCCGGCAGCCAGAACCACCTGACGGGCCCACAAGGTGTCGCCCACACCACCGCTGGCCGCTTCCAAGCGCAGGCGCCAGCCAGAGCGCGTGGGCTCGATGGTCGACACCCGCTGGATGAGCCGCCGCACCCCAGCCGCGCGCAACGCCCCGGGCAGGGCAACCGCAAGCACCCCCACATCGACCCTCGCGTAGCCGAGCCGCAGGGTGCCTCCAGCGCCGCTTGCCGCCGCAGCCACTGGAGACGCTGCCCCGGCTGCGCCCGTCAGCGGTGGGCCGTGCTGCAGTTGATCGGCTCCGAGGTGACGACGGGCCAGGCCCTCCACCTGCTGGAGCACCCCCTCCTGCCGCTGCCGCGCGGCGGCGTCAGCGGCGGCGGGCCAATGCAGCACCAGATCGCAGGGGCACAGGCCCAGGGGGCCATGGCGCGCCTCCAAGCGGCGCCAGTGGGACGGAGCGGCGGCCATCCAGCTGTCGAGCGGGCCCGGAGGCCCGGCCCACCAGGGGATGCCGCCGTAGCTGAGCGGTGTGGCGGCAGGCCCCGGCCCGTCCACCACCGCCACCGGCAGACCCAGGCCCGCGAGTTCGAGGGCAAGGAGGCCACCGGCCAGCCCCGCACCGATGACCACCACCGGGCCGCCGGCTGCGGAACCTTGCAGGGCCCCAGAATCGTCCAGAGCCGCTGCATCGTCGATGGGTCCAGCCCCCCGCATGAACTCCGCTTCCACCCTGCTGGCGCCGGGCCGCCTCAGATCTGCAGGGTGAAGGAGGTGATCACGTTATGGAAGAGCTCCTTGACCCTGCCCCAGCGGGCCTCGTTGGTGCTCACCGCCAGGGTGTAGAGCCGACCCCGGTCAGCGACCACCGTGGCCAGTTCGTGGCGGTCGCGATCTGCCAGGTGCACCGCGTACTCCAGGTCGTAAAACGTATGGCCACCGTCCTGACGCTCCACCGCCTCCACCAGTTCCGCCTCACGGCCGCTGCCGGCCGGCGCGATCACCACGCGCCGCAGCTTTTCACCCACCGCCACGGCGCTGCCGAGATCACTCAGATCGTTGGTGGGATTCACATCGGAGATCACCAGGCTGAGTGTTTCATCGCTGTTGATCAGGTCGTGGAACACCACCTGGGGGCCATCGCTCACCACCACGCGCGTCCAGCCTGTGGGATAGAGGAAGGCATAACGGCCATCGGGGCTCTGGAAGGCGTTCAGCCCGGCGGCCGCGGCGCTGCAGCCCGCCAGCCCACCACCAGCGATCAAGGCCCCGAGCAGCACGGCCAGCAGGCGGCTGAACCAGGGCCGGAGATCCGGCTGGAGAAAGCGGAGAGGCATGGCGGCAAGGGCGGCGGGATGGGGGAGCACCGGCGCCATTCTGTCGGCCGGCAGGCCGGGAGCTCTTGGCAGCGTCTTTAGATTCGGGGTCTTCGCGTCAGTTCTCTGAGCGGCTTCACCCGTCCCCTGGCCCGGCTGATCGACCAGTTCGAGCGCCTGCCGGGCATCGGCCCCCGCACCGCCCAGCGCTTAGCCCTGCATCTGCTGCGCCAGCCGGAAGAACAGATCCGCGCCTTCGCCGATGCCCTGCTCGCCGCCCGCAGCCAGGTGGGCCAGTGCCAGCGCTGCTTCCACCTCTCCGCCGAAGCCCTCT
Organism: Synechococcus sp. CS-1333; assembly: GCF_025128015.1. NCBI lineage: Bacteria > Bacillati > Cyanobacteriota > Cyanophyceae > Synechococcales > Synechococcaceae > Synechococcus > Synechococcus sp. CS-1333. The sequence goes on along the minus strand of NZ_JAHLYO010000031.1, from coordinate 31,697 downwards.
GTGAGATCTGCCTCCAGCCGGAGCGCCAGACCGGGCTGCTGTGCGTGGTGGCCGATTCCCGTGATCTGCTGGCAATCGAGCGCACCCGCGAATACAAAGGCAGCTACCACGTGCTCGGTGGCCTGATCTCGCCGATGGATGGCATCGGACCGGAGTTGCTGCACGTGCAACCGCTGGTGAACCGGGTGGATCAGGAAGGCATCAGCGAAGTGATCCTGGCGCTCACACCGAGTGTGGAGGGGGACACCACAAGCCTCTATCTGGCCCGCCTGCTGCGTCCGTTCACCAGCGTGAGCCGGATCGCCTACGGCCTGCCGGTGGGCAGCGAACTGGAATACGCCGATGAAGTGACCCTGGCCCGGGCGATGGAAGGCCGGCGGCGGATGGACGGATGAACGGCAGGCGGCGGATGGGCGCAACGCGCTCGATAGCCTGACGGTCATGGGTTCCCGCAGCCGTTACAGCGTCATCCCTCCGGCCGAGCGGCTTCCACCCTGGCTGCGGCGCCCGCTGGGCAACGCCTCCGAGCTGGAGCGGGTGCAGGCGGTGGTGAAGCAGGAGCGGCTGCACACGATCTGCGAAGAGGGGCGCTGCCCCAACCGGGGCGAGTGTTATGCGGCAGGAACAGCCACCTTTCTGCTGGGGGGCCCGATCTGCACCCGCAGCTGCGCCTTCTGCCAGGTGGAGAAAGGCCAGGCCCCTCTGCCGATCGATCCGGCCGAGGCCGAGCGGGTGGCGCAGGCGGTGGAGCGCATGGGCCTGCGCTACGTGGTGTTGACCGCCGTGGCCCGCGACGATCAGGCCGATCACGGCGCTTCCCTGTTCACCGCCACCATGGCCGCGATCCGGCGGCACAACCCACTGATCGCGATCGAAGTGCTAACTCCCGATTTCTGGGGTGGGCACCGGCAGGAGGCCAACGGCCGGGCCGCCCAGCGGCACCGCCTGCAGCAGGTGCTGGCCGCCGGGCCCGTGTGCTTCAACCACAACCTCGAGACGGTGGAGCGGCTGCAGGGGGAAGTGCGGCGGGGCGCCACCTATGCCCGCTCCTTGAACCTGCTGGCGGCGGCGCGGGAGCTGGCGCCACAGATCCCAACCAAATCAGGGTTGATGCTGGGGCTGGGCGAATCCAGTGAGGAGGTGGTGGCCACCCTGCGCGACCTCAGGGCCGTGGGCTGCCAACGCCTGACGCTGGGGCAGTACCTGCGCCCTTCTCTGGCCCACCTGCCGGTGGCGCGCTACTGGACTCCGGCGGAATTCGAGCAGCTGGGGGCGATCGCCACCACCCTGGGCTTCGCTCAGGTGCGCAGCGGGCCGCTGGTGCGCAGCAGCTACCACGCTGCCGGCTGAGCCGGCGGGTCATTGCGGCATCAGCTGGCAGGAGCGTTTGGTCTGACGGGCACGGTTGAGGGCGATCTCAGCACGGGCAAGCAGTTCGCTGGCCTGGGCATCTTCTGGTTCGAGCAGCGGCCAATGGGTTTCGATTCCAACGCTGGCGCTCATGAACGGATCGAGAGCGGGGGGATGGGCGATCCTCAGGCCCTGGATCTCCACCACCAACTCAGCGGCAAGGCGCTCGGTTTCCGCACCGGTGACCGAAGGCAAGAGGATGGCAAAAGCATCCGCACCGACTCGTGCCAGCAAGGGGTTGTCGGCGCCCAGTCGCCGGGTGAGCAGCCTGGCGATCGCCTGCAGGCTGTCGTCGGCACAGAAATGGCCGAAGGTGTCGTTGTAGGCGCCGAAATCATCGAGATCCAGGATCACCAGGGAGAACGGATCACCTGTAACGCGCGACAAGGCAATCTGTTGACTGAGCTGCTGCTCGAAGCTGCCACGGTTGGAGAGTGCCGTGAGCGGATCCCGCCATCCCCATTGGCGGCCTTCATGGCCCACGCAGGCCAGGACGGTGGGGACCATGGTGCCCACCAGGCGTTTGAGCGCCGCCAGCTCCCACAACAGAAACCCTCCGGGCCGCTGGGTGGCCATCGTGAGAATCAGCTCATGGCTGCCATCACTGCCAAGGGGCACGGCGATGTAGTCGGTGTAACGCTCACGGCGCATATCTCTGGCCAGTGCATAGGGGATATCATCGAGCTTGAGGTTTTCCAGCAGCAGACGTTCGGGGGCTTTCTTCTCACACACCGCATGCAGCACGCTGGTGCGGTGATCCATGCCGGCAAAGAACTCACTGCCCCGGAAGAAGGAACGCACCACCTCCGGGTTCTCCACATCCCACCAATACTGAATGCCACCCTGGCCGGTTTCGATCGGAACCAGCGCCAGAGCAATGCGGTGCAGCGGGAAGCCGGCGGCCACCAGATGCCTGACGCCGTGCTGGAGAAGATCAGCTGGATTGCGATAAGGAGGTGGAAAGGTTTGATCGGCCTCCACCCAGATGGCCTTCAACGCACGGATGGCCTTGAGCTGCAGCTGATGGCGCCTTGAGGAGCCGGAGCCAATCATGGGAACGGCCGACAACTCCTGGTGATCATCGAACGCGGGGAAGGGTTCAAACATCAGATGCAGTCTGCAAGCATTTCAGAGCGCGACTGAATCAGCGCAAGGGTATTGGGAGCATTCAGAGGGCGTCCGACTAGATATCCCTGAACATAATCACAGCCAAGTTTCCGGAGCACGTCCAACTGCTCCTGCCGCTCCACCCCCTCCGCGATCGCATGAAGGCCCAGCGCCTTGGCCATGCTGATCACCGCTTTGACGATTACTTCGTCCTCTTGGTTGCTGCCCAATCCTTCGATGAAGGATTTATCAATCTTGAGAACCTCAACCGGCAGACGCTTGAGATATCGCATGGAGGTGTATCCTGAGCCAAAGTCGTCGATGGCCAAGTTGGCCCCTAAGGCCTTGATCTGCCGGAAGGCTCGAAGGGTTGCATCAACATCTTCGATCAGCATCGTTTCGGTGATTTCGATGTAGAGGCGGTCCGCTGGAAAGTTCGATTCGAACAGCGCCATGGCGATCTGTTTTGGCGTGCCTGGATCTAGCAGACTACGGACAGACAGATTCACCGAAAGGCCTAATTTCTGATCTGGACAGACCGCATGCCAACGAGCCATATGCTTGCAGGCCTGCTGAAGCACGATTGAATCGATCTGCACGATCAGCCCACTTTCTTCTGCCACTGGAATGAATTCACTGGGAGAGATCAGGCCGTGCATCGGGTGCTGCCAACGGGCCAAGGATTCGAAGCCGAGAATCCTATGGTCGTGAACATCAAAGATCGGCTGGTAATAGGAGGTGATTTCGCCGGCTGCAAGCGCTCGTCGGAGATCCTGTTCCAAAGTGGCTGCCTTGAGGGCGGTGTTTCTCATCTGCTGGTCGAAGTAAGCCAGGCAGCCCCGCCCGCTGGCCTTCGCTTTATACATTGCCATATCGGCATTTTCAATCAGCACTTCAGGGGTGTCCCTGCCATTGGCGATCGCCACACCAATCGAGGCCGAATGACTGAGCAACTTGCTGCCGATCGTCATCGGCCGGCCAATCAGATCGATGATACGTGCCCCAAGAGCCTGAACCGATTCTTGCGAAGAACTTGAGCTGACGATGATGAACTCATCGCCGGAAAGACGCCCCACAAGATCACCGGAACGCACACATTGCCGCAGGCACTTGGCCACCGTGATCAGAAAACGATCTCCAGTGGTGTGGCCATGGGCATCGTTGATCAACTTAAATCGGTCAATGTCGATAAAAAGAACCGCCAATGATCCCTTACTGCCACCGCTGCGCAGGTTCGATTCCAGGCTGAGCGCCAGCTGGCTGAGCACGCGGCTGCGGTTCGGGAGCCCCGTCAGCAGGTCGTAGCTCGATTGATCCATGGCTGCACGGGTGGCGGATCGCTCCGCCAGCATCGACTTGCTGACCTGTGCACACAACTGCAGGCTCTGGGCCATGGCCTCGAGCAGCCAGCGCTCCTGAAGGTCGAAGGGGGTCTGATAGCGAGCAATCAGCAACACATCCAGGCCTGAAAGCAGGCACCAGTGAACCTGCCGCAGCCCCGTAGCCAAGCGCACTTCCGTGGGACGGTCCGCCGCAACCCGCAACAGCAGGGCCTGATCTTCCGCGCTCAGACCCACCGAGCAACGGAAGGATTGGTTGGTGATTAGGGCCGCTACATCGGCTTTGAGCGCCAGCGCCAGCTGGTCAACCACTTCATTTGTGGTGGATGGGTCCTCAATGGAAAAAGCAGCAAGGATGGCAGCATGGGCCCTCAACGACCAGGGGATACCCGTGGAGGTGTGCTCGCTCTCGCTCCTCATGGGATCACTGCATAGGGAGGGGCCCATGGGCACAAGCAGCTCGGACTCGAACGCCAGGCCCCTACGGCATCAACCGAGCCAGCGGGTGAGCGGAGCTGGAGGCGAGAAGAGGACACGGCATCACCATGGAAGTTGTTGGAGGAGTAGCTCGGTGAAGTTGCGGACCCTCTGAGAAGGTGGCTGCTAATGAGGGGAAAGCGGTGCAGGCAGCCTTGAATCACTCCAGCTTCATTGATAAGAATCTGAGCTTATCCATTGCCGTCCCGCCGACCCGGTGCGCATTGCAACAGACTAATCGCAGGATCCTCAACGACTGACGCACCCAGGCGTGGCCATTCCCGCAGGCCCCGTGCCAGCCGATCGAGACCTTCGGCCAGCACCCCCGCAGAGGTGGCGAAGCAGAGGCGTATGTGGCCCGCTGCCCCTGCCCCGAACCAGCGGGGGCTGCCGGGCACCACGGCCAGCCGATGCCGCTGCAGCAGCCACTCTGTCAGGGGCTCCACACCCCTCTCCCCGCCCGGCACCCGTACGAGCGCCACGTAGGTGGCATCGGGCGTTTCCACTTCAACGCCGGGCATGGCCCGCAGCAGCGTGATGGCCTGATTGCGGCGCTCCAGCAGATGCTGCTGGAAGGCCTGCAACCACCGCAGCCCCTCCGGGGAATAGGCCGCCTCCGCCGCCACCTGGCTGAGGGTGGCCACCCCTGCCACCGTGGCGGGCTGCTCACTGGCCGCCAGCATGCGGGCACAGGCCTCGGCATCGGCCATGGCCACATAGCCCACCCGCAGGCCTGCCAGGGCAAAGGATTTCGAGAAGCCATGCACCACGGCACCCTGGGCCGCCAGGGCCGGCTCAAGCGCCAGCCAGCTGGTGAAGACCGCCGGCGGGTACACCACCTCGCTCCAGATCTCATCGCTGAGCACGCGAATGCCGCGCTCCAGGCAGAAACGGCCGAGTGCCTCGAGCTCATCGCGCCGGAAGCAGCGGCCCAGCGGGTTGTGGGGGTTGCAGAGGCAGAACAGGCGAGTGCGCGGGCTGATCAGCCTGTCGAGCGCCTCAAGATCAAGTGGGGCATGGCGGTCGAGGCTCCAGAACAGCGGCGTGGCCCCCGCGGCGCGCACGGTGTGGGCAAAGAGGAAATCCGCCGGATCCCACACCACCGCCTCATCCCCCGGGCGGAGCCACTGGAGGGCCACCATGGCCAGGCCCGCGGCGGCGCTGTCCACGGCGATCACCCCATCCGCGCTCACATCGGCCCCACGCTCCTGGCGCAGGTAGGTGGCCACGGCGGCGCGGAAGGAGGGCAGCCCCCCGGCCGGGCCATAGCTGAACACTCCGCCGCTGGCGTAGCGGATCACGGCCTCCCTGATCACCGGTGCTGCGGGAAAGTCGGGATCGGCGGCGGTGAGCGGAATCACCCCTTCGGCCTGCTCCGCCCAGCGCATGTTGTAGGCCCGCTCACGCAGCAGTTCGAAAGGAACGGCGTCATCGTCGAAACGGACGCCTTCAGCCCCATTCATTTCGCCAGTGGCAAAGACGTACTCTCCACCTCGGCCGGGGGACGCACGAACTGAGCCGCCATCGTTCGCCCGGCGTGCAGGTAGCGCTTCAGCGACGGATGGCGCTGGTGGTGGTAAGTGCTCAGGGCCCGGTTGAGATCCATAGGCAGCCGGCAGGCCAGCAGCTGCTCGGAGAGGCAGACCGCATCCTCCAGCGCCGTATTCGCGCCCTGGCTGGTGAAGGGCAGCAACGGATGGGCCGCGTCGCCCGCCAGCACCAGGTTGCCCCGTGCCAGACGGGGCGGGGGATCGATGTCGAGCGGCTGCCAGAGGTGGGGCAGGGAGGGATGGGTGGCCTCGATCGTTTCACGCACGAACTGCGGAAAGCTGCGCAGGTGGGTGTCGAGGAAGGAGGAGATGGCGCCAGGCGCCGGGGGCGCGAAACGGTGGCTGTCGAACTGCACGAACCAGATCACCCGCCCCTTGGCCAGGGGCACCAGCCCCACCGCAAACCCTCCGCTGGGATCGAGCACCTTGACGAAGCGGTGGCCCAGGGTGGCCGCCACCGCCGGCAGATGGACACAGGCGACGATCTCGTTGACCCGGGCGCGGCGCGGCGGCACCGAGGGGCGATCGGCGGTGAGGTGGGCACGGCAGCGGGAGTTGACCCCATCAGCGCCCACGAATACATCAGCGCTGTGGCGCACCAGCGTGGCCTGACCGCCGCAGGCGAAGGAGGCCGAGAGCATGCGATCGCGGTCGTGCTCGAAGGCTTCAAAGCGGTGATTGAACTGAATCACCCCGCGGGGCAGTCCGTCAGCCAGTGCCCGCAGCAGCGAGGGGCGGTCGACCGCGATGGTGTGGGTGACAGGGTGCTGGGCAATCGAGCGCCCGCAGGAGGAAAGGATCGAGACCCGCTCAAGCGCATGGCCGATACCACTGGCCAACACATCAATGCCGAGCGACTGCAGGGCGCGCTGGCCGTTCTCCAGCACAAGGAAGCCGAAGCCCTGGCGGTCCATGGTGGTGGAGCGCTCGAACACGTTGATCCGCTCACCGCCGCCGGCGCCGCCGCGGCAGAGGGAGCGGGCCAGGGCCAGACCAGCCACACCGCCGCCGATGACGGCCACCTTCATCTCAGAAAGACCCAGCGGCCCCATCGACCTTCGCTCCAGTGATTCAGAACTGTGAAACCAGATCTTCTCGCGAGCAGGTGAAGAAGCGTGCATCAAAGAACACGTTCGCACTGCATGTATGGGCCACCAAGACAACTTGAAGCCTCAACATCATTGGAGCAGAATGTGAGCATGGCAAGATTTTCATGAGAGACGCTCGAGCTCGCCACTTGCGCCTACCTGCTTCATCTGCGGCCTGATCATCTGCTCCCCAGGCGCAGTGAGCCCTTCGCTGGCCGTGGGGTCTCACAGGAGATCTGGTGGATTCCTGGCAACCAGCCCGCTCCAACCACCATTTGTGTTAGCAGAGCGGCTGCAATCCGTGCCAGATGCGGTGCCAGTTCACATCCTTTGTTCCGGATTCACCCACCAACACCATCAGCAAGCCTCTTGGGTACACCCGCCACGCCTCACGGACCAGTCGCTCAGCGGACAGGAGGCGGACAGGTGATCGCTGCAGGAAAAGCGGACAGGCGGCATCAGCGGCAAAGGGGAAATCATTCGGAAGAAACTCGCTGACCACATGCGATTCATCGGTGCGCCCTTGTCCGCAACACTCGCTTGCCACAGGGCAACGCGCTGGCCAACCATTCACGACAAACCCTGTCAGCCGTTGCAGAGCCCTCCCAACGCCCTGTAAGGATTGGATGGCGATGCATCCAACACCCGCACAGTGTCGTCAGATCGCCTGCAAGGAAGCAACCTTGCGGGAGTCACACGCGGCATCAGGCCAGAGGCTTCTTCCATGACCATCACCATCGGCATCAACGGATTCGGGCGAATTGGCAGGCTTGTGTTTCGCCGTGCCTTTGAAACCGAAGACATCAGTGTTGTCGGCATCAACGATTTGATGGATATCGATTATATCGCCTACATGCTCCGCTACGACTCCACCCATGGTCGCTTCAAGGGGGATGTGGAGATCGACGGCAACAACCTGATTGTGAACGGACACCCGGTACGGGTCAGCGCCGAGCGGGATCCGAAAGCCCTGGCCTGGGGGGCGGTGGGGGCCGAGGTGGTGCTGGAGGCCACCGGCCTGTTTCTCACCGATGCCACGGCCAGGGCCCACATCGAAGCCGGCGCGCGCAAGGTAGTGCTCTCCGCTCCCTCGAAAGACGACACCCCGATGTTCGTGATGGGGGTCAATCACACCAGCTACGCCGGTCAGGACATCGTCTCCAATGCCTCGTGCACCACGAACTGCCTGGCACCGATCGCCAAGGTGCTGCACGACAGCTTCGGCATCAGCTCCGGCCTGATGACCACAGTGCATGCCACCACGGCCACCCAGAAAACCGTGGACGGCCCTTCCGTCAAAGACTGGCGCGGCGGGCGAGGTGCCGGGCAGAACATCATCCCGTCCTCCACCGGAGCGGCCCGGGCGGTGGGCAAGGTGATTCCAGCCCTGAACGGCAAGCTCACCGGCATGGCGTTCCGGGTGCCCACCCCCGATGTGTCCGTGGTGGATCTCACCGTGAATCTGGCCACCCCCACCACCTACGACGCCATCAAAGAGGCCATGCGGACGGCGGCGGAAGGGCCGATGCAAGGGGTGCTCGGGTACACCGAGGACGAGGTGGTGTCAGCGGATTTCGTAGGCGAAACCTGCACCTCGGTGTTCGATGCCAATGCGGGCATCGCCCTCACCGACACCTTCGTGAAAGTGGTGGCCTGGTACGACAACGAATGGGGCTACTCCTGCAAATGCGTAGACCTCATCCGTCACATCGCCAGCCGCTGAGCCAGGCGGGCGGATCGCCGCAGCCCTTCCTCGCAACGGCCTGACATCAACAGGCCGGAGCCGCCCCACACCAGCCGCAGGGGCAGGTCGCCCACGCCGGCGGCCAGCTCCCGCTGGGGGGTGAAGCCGAGGCGCCGGAAATACCGCACCAGGCGGCGATGTTGGCGTTCCTCATCGCGGATCGCCAGCAGGCGGGCGCGCCGGCAGGGGGTGGCCTCCAGCGCCCAGGCGAACGTGGCCGCCCAGATCAGCGGGCCCACCGCCGGCGGTGCCTGCACCACACGCATGGTGTCGAGCTGCAGGCCGGCGGCGGTGGGCAGCGCCCAGCCCTTGAGCTCACCGACCAGAGCAGGCGGGCCCTCCGGCCGGATGCAGGCCACCCCCACTCGCAGCGTCCACACCCCCAGACGCCGGTCCACCTGCAGGCGCAGCAGCAGGCCCTTGGCCGCCGCCCAGCGCTCCAGGTCGTCCAGCGACGGCAGTGGTTCGAGGGAAGGCGCCGCGCTGCTCATGCCGCTTGCCGCACTGCCGTGCGCGGTGAGGCCGCCAGCGGAACATCCAATGGTTCCGCCGCCACCACCGCGTTGAGGGCCAGCGGGCCGTGGATGTGGGGGAACAGCTCCGCGCTGCCGGCTGAGGACTCCAGCCGCAGCGGCACCGTGAGCCGGGCGGGATCAATCGAGAGCAGCACCAGATCGGGCCCATCGGCATAGAAGCGGGCCTGGGTGGCCGCCAGCTGATGGGCGAAGCAGGCATGGATGAAGCCCACCTGCTCCAGGCTGAGGCCGCGGGTGGAGCGGCGGTAGACGCCCGCACGGCAGGCGTCCTGCCAGTCGGCAGCCAGGGCCAGGTGATGAACCAGACGCCCGGCAGGGAAGGGTCGGCCGGGAGCGTCGTCGCTCCAGGGCTCCTGCGGGGCCATCACCGCCGCCAGGGGGGCGCTGGCGAGGAAGCGGCCCAGCCAGGCCTGCAGCGCCGCCAGGCCCGGCAGGGCATCGAACCCCGCAGGATCCGCCAGGCGGAACTGGCGCACGAAGGGCAGCAGAGCCAGATCGGCCAGCGATGGCCTGGGCCCGAGCAGCCAGGCGACCCCATCAGCACCGGCGGCCTGCTCCAGCCACAGGTTCCAGTCGCCGAGCACCTGCAGGGCCGCCTTGTGGTGGACCAGCGGATCGGCTTCAGGGTGGCGGCTGGCGTACTTGTAGCGATCCAGGTGGTGCTTGAACACCTCGTCGTTGCAGCGGATCAGCGCGGCCATCTCCCGTTGCGCCTCCGCCGCAGGCGCATCAGCCGCACCGAAGCCGGGGGTACCGCCACGGCGCAACAGCCAGTCGTCGGGATCATGCTGGTACAGCGCCCAGGCCATGATCTCCAGGCTCTGCTCGATCACCCGGCCATCCGCCAGCACCAGCACCGGCACCGTCCCCTTGGGTGAGGCCTGAAGCAGCTCCAGCGGCTTGGCCGCCAGCCGCACTTCACACAGCTCCACCAGCAGGCCGGCCCGCTCGATCGCCAGCCGCGCCCGGATCGCATAGGGGCAGCGGCGGAAGCTGTAGAGCACCGGCAGGCCGCAATTCATGGGCAGGGGGAGCCGCCCGCCCCGGCCCCGATGTGCCGGCCCCCGCGGCTGGCGGCCAGCGTGCTCTGCCGCTGGCGCTCGGCGAAGCGGGCGCGGTCGGCGTCGCTGAAGCGATCGCGGCAGTGACGGCAGCTCACCCCCTGCACGTAGCTGTCGAGCTGGCGATCCGCAGGCGAAAGCGGCAGACCACAGGCGTGGCAGAGGCTGAAGCCACCCGGTTCAAGCCGGTGATTCAGCGCCACCCGCTGGTCGAACACATAGCACTCGCCCTGCCAGTGGCTCTGCTCGGTCGGCACCTCCTCCAGATAGCGCAGGATGCCCCCCTGCAGGTGGTGCACCCCCTCGAAGCCTTGCTGTCGCAGGTAGGCGGTGGCCTTCTCGCAGCGGATGCCGCCCGTGCAGAACAGGGCCAGCCGCTCCGGGCGGCGGGCCTCCACCAAGGGAGCCAGCTGCTGATCCACCCAGCGGGGGAACTCCCGGAAGCTCTCCAGACCCGGATCGATCGCCCCGGTGAAGCTGCCGAGCGCCACTTCATAGCAGTTGCGGGTGTCGATCACCAGCGTGGTGGGATCGGCGATCAGCTCCTGCCACGCCTGGGGCGGCACGGGGGTGCCGGGCCTGGAGGCCGGCGTGGCGGTTTCCTCTGCCGGCGGGGGCGTCAGCTGCACCGCAGCGCAGCCCATCGTGACGATTTCGCGCTTCAGCCGCACCTTGAGGCGATGAAAGGCCTGCGACCCACACCAGGAGGTTCTGGCCTCCAGATCGGCCAGGCCGGATTGGCAGCGCAGCAGCTCCAGCAGCGTTTCCACACCGGCGGCGCTGCCGCAGATGGTGCCGTTCACCCCTTCAGCCGCCACCAGCACCGTGCCCCGCAGCTCCGCCGCCTGGCCCACCTGCAGCAATTGCTGGCGCAGTTCAGCGGGCTGGGGGATGGGGGTGAAGCGGTAGAAGGCCGCCACCCGGAACGGCAGCGCAGACTCAGCCAGGAGCCACCACCCGGCCGGCGGCCTGCTCGGATTCCCCAACCGACGGCTCGCTCCACTGGGCGCGCACACCGGCCGCCGCCAGCAGGGCACGATCGGCCTCCACATCAGGGTTGCCGGTGGTGAGCAGGGTGTCACCATAAAAAATCGAATCGGCGCCGGCCTGCAGGCAAAGAATCTGCGCCTCGCGGCTCAGCGCTGTGCGACCGGCACTCAGCCGCACCCGGCTGTGGGGCATGAGGATGCGGGCGGTGGCCACCATGCGCACCAGGTCGAGCGGATCCAGCGGCGGCTGCTCTTCCAGTGGGGTGCCCTCCACCGCCACCAGCCCGTTGATCGGCACGCTCTCGGGATGGGGATCAAGGCTGGCGAGCACCTGCAGCAGGCCGGCCCGGTCGTTGCTGGTTTCCCCCATGCCGATGATGCCGCCGCAGCAGAGGGTGATCCCGGCTCGGCGCACCCGCTCCAGCGTTTCCAGCCGCTCCTGGTAGGTGCGGGTGGTGATGATCCGGTGGTAGTGCTCCGGGCTGGTGTCGAGGTTGTGGTTGTAGGCGGTGAGGCCCGCCTCGGCCAGCCGGGCGGCCTGGGTGTCGGTGAGCATGCCGGCGGTGACACAGGCCTCCAGGCCCAGCTCCCGCACCCCGCGCACCATGGCGAGCATGGCCTCGAACGGCGCACCCTCGCGGATCTCCCGCCAGGCCCAGCCCATGCAGAAGCGGTCGGCACCGGCCTCCTTCGCCGCCCGGGCCCGGACGAGCACCGGCTCCACATCGCGCTCCGGCTGGCCGGTCACATCGGCGCTGTGGTGCATCGACTGGGGGCAATAGGCGCAGTCCTCCTCACAGCCGCCGGTCTTCACGCTCAGCAGCGAGGCCAGCTGCACGTGGTAGCCGGGGTTGGCGCTGCGATGCACCTGCTGGGCGCGCCAGAGCAACTCCATCAGCGGGGCTTCCAGCAACGCCTGAATCTCGTCCCGGCTCCAGTCGTGGCGAACGAGGACCGGCGTGGCGTCAGGCGCGGCTTCGGACGCGGATGTGGCTGCGGAGGCTTCGGCCGCAAGGGCGGTGCCGCTGGAGAGGGTGGGGGAAGCGATCAAGGCGGCAGGGGAAGGGGGAAGGATCAGGCGGTGAGCGGTGCGACGCCACCGAAGCGCCGCTGGCGGTTCTGATAATCGCCGAGGGCCCGCAGCAGGGCGTCTTCGTTGAAGTCGGGCCAGAGCACATCGGTGATGTGGATTTCGGCGTAGGCGAGCTGCCAGAGCAGGAAGTTGCTGATCCGGTATTCGCCGCTGGTGCGGATCAGCAGATCCGGATCCACCTCATCGGCGGTCTGCAGTTCGGCGGCGAAGGACTGCTCGTCGATGCTGGCCGGATCAAGCTCGCCGCGGGCCACCTGATCGGCCAGACGCCGCGCCGCCTGCACCAGCTCGCTGCGGCCGCCGTAGTTGGTGCACACGTTGAAGTGAATGCCGGTGTTCTCAGCCGTGCGGCGCGTGGCCGAGGCGATTAGCTCCTGCAGACCGTGGGGCAGTTGCTCGAGATCGCCAAGGAAGCGGATGCGCACCTGTTCGCGGTCGAGGGCCTCCAGTTCGCGGGCCAGCACCCGCTCGAACAGGGTCATCAGGAAGCTCACCTCCTCGCCGGGGCGGTTCCAGTTCTCGGTGGAGAAGGCATAGGCCGTGAGCGCACCGATGCCCCAGTCGCTGCAGAGGCGCAGGGTGCGCTTCAGGGCTTCAACGCCCTCGCGGTGCCCCATCACCCGCGGCAGGTTGCGCTGGCGGGCCCAGCGGCCGTTGCCGTCCATGATCACCGCTACGTGGGCCGGCAGGCGGCTGGGATCCAGCACGGACGGCACGGCCCTCAAGGGCTGCGGATTCGCCTGGATCAGGGGAGTGGTCGCCGGGGAGCGACTCATGCGCGTGACTCTGGCGTGTCCTTCGACACGCTACGACCCGTGGGCAGCGCCACCACCGAGCCATGGCCGGACTTCGGCGTGGGCTTGGTGGTGGGCTGGGCCAGGGCGAGGCTGAGCAGCTCGCGCAGCCGGCTGCTGGTGATCGGTCGCTCCAGCCGGCCATGGCGCGCCAGTGACAGGGTGCCCGTTTCCTCGGACACCACGATGCAGAGGCAGCGGTCGAAACGCTCAGTGATGCCAAGGGCCGCCAGGTGGCGGGTGCCATAGCGGGTGAGGCCCTGGCGGGACAAGGGCAGGATCACCCCCGCCGAAAGGATGCGGTTGCCGCGCACCAGCAGGGCGCCGTCGTGGAGCGGGGTGTCGGCCGCAAACAGATTGAGGATCAGATCCACCGAGAGCACCGCATCGATGGCGATGCCGGGATTGAGGAAGTCTTCGGGACGGAGATCACTGCCGAGATCCACAAGCATCAGTGCACCACGGCGATGCTGCGACAAGCAGCCCGCCGCTTCGGTGAGCACCGCCACAGAACCGGACACCGCCGCATCAGCCGCCTGGCTGCCGAGCAGCACATCGAGCCGGCCGGTGCCGAGAAGCTCCATCAGGCGCCGCAGCTCCCCCTGCCAGAGGATCGCCAGCGCCAGACTGCACCCCAGCACCACTGCTTCCAGCAGGCGTGTGGTGAGAGGCAGCACGGCGATGCGCTGGACCACCCACACCAGCGCCACGAGGAACAGCCAGCCACGCAGCAGCCACAGGGTGCGCGGCTCCCGCACCCTCGCCAGCAGCAGCACCCCCAGCGAGGAGGCCAGCACGATGTCGAGGATCAGGCGCACGTCGAGGAGCTTCAGCCAGATCACCCGCAGCCCCCAGCCAATCTGGGCTCAGGGTACCGGCGTCAACCGCTCCGGCAGGACGTCGTAGCGCAGCAGCTCGTCCGGTCGCTCCCGCCGCTGCACCAGTTCGGCCCGACCCCCCTGCACCAGAACGGCAGCAGGGCGGGGGATGCGGTTGTAGTTGGAGGCCATCGAAGCGTTGTAGGCGCCAGTGGCGAGCACCACCAGCACGTCGCCGGGGGCGGAGGCGGGCAGGGCCAGCTCCTTGAGCAGCACGTCGCCGGATTCGCAGTGCTTGCCGGCCAGCGTGACCGTTTCTTCAGCGGCGCCGGCAGGCCGATCGGCCAGCACGGCGGTGTAGGCCGACTGATAAGTGATCGGCCGCGGGTTGTCGCTCATGCCCCCATCCACCGACACGTAGGTGCGAATGCCGGGGATCTCCTTGCGGCTGCCGATCGTGTACAGAGTGAGGCCGGCGGTGGCCACCAGGGAACGGCCCGGCTCGCACAGCAGCCGCGGCAGCTCCAGATCCCGCTCCAGGCAGGCGGCCGCCACGGCCTGGGCCACGCCCTGCACCCAGGCCTGAATCGTCGGGGGATCGTCGCTGACCACGTAGCGGATGCCCAGGCCCCCGCCCACGTTCAGATCGGTGCAGGGGTGGCCGAGCGAACGGGCCAGCGCCAACGCGTCGGCCATCACGGCCGCCAGGTCGCGGTGGGGCTGCAGCTCGAAGATCTGAGAACCGATGTGAGCATGCAGGCCGGTGAGCCGGGCCCAGGGGCATTCCGCCAACTGGCACAGCACCTGCTCGAGCTGATCGGGGTCGAAGCCGAACTTGCTGTCGAGGTGGCCGGTGCGGATGTACTCGTGGGTGTGGCACTCGATGCCGGGCGTGAACCGCAGCATCAGGGAAGCCGGCCGCTCCGCGGTGGCGATCGTGGCGAGCAGCTCCAGATCGCGCCAGTTGTCGGCCACCACGGTGACCCCGTGCTCCACCGCCAGCGCCAGCTCCTCCACCGATTTGTTGTTGCCGTGCAGCACGATCCGCTCCGGTGGCATGCCACCGCCGAGCGCCGTGAGCAGTTCACCGGACGACACGGCATCCAGGCCAAGGCCCTCGGAGGCCACCACAGCGGTGATCGCCAGGCTGCTGTTGGCCTTGGAGGCGTAGAGCGCCAGCGAGCGGCCGGGGTAGAAGGTGTCAAGCGCCTCGCGGTAGGCGCGGCAGCTGGCACGAAGCGTGTCTTCGTCGAGCACGTAAAGCGGTGTGCCGTAGGTACGGGCCAGGTCACTCAGGAGACAGCCGCCCACCACCAGGGCTCCATCGGGCGCGCAGGTGGTGCTGATCGGCACCAGGTTGCGGTTCGGGCTGGCCGCTTCGATGGCGCCGGCCAGCAGGGGATGGGGCTCCGCGGTACCGGCTGTGGCGCCGCTGGTGGCACCGATCGCACTGGTGGGGGGCATCCTGGGAAGGGTCCGGATCAGCGTCAATCGTAAGGATGTCTCCGGATGCTGCTGCCGACGCCACCGGCGCAGACGCCCAGGCGCAGGCGCGCAGGCTGATGCCAGCGGATCTGGAGGCCTGTCTCGCGCTTGACCGGCTGGCTCTGGGCGGGCTGTGGGACTCGGATCAGTGGCAGACCGAACTGGAGAGCGACGGCCGGCTCTGCCTCGGCCTCGAAGGGCCAAGGGGGCTGGAGGCCATGGCCAGCGGCTGGCTGGTGGTCGATGAGCTGCAGATCATGGTGGTGGCGGTGCACCCCGACTGCCGGCGGCGCGGCCGGGGGCGGCGTGTTCTCAGGGCCCTGCTGCAAAAGGCCCGGCAGCAGGGAGTGCAGCAGGCCACCCTGGAGGTGGCCGCCGGCAACACTGCCGCCCTGGCGCTCTATGCCGCCCTCGGATTCCGCAGCCAGGGACGGCGTTGCCGTTACTACCGCAATGGTGAGGACGCTCTGATCAAATGCCTGCCACTGGTGGAGATCGCGGTAACGCCACCGCCACCGCTGGGTTTCAGCGGCGAATGAGTGCTTGACGAGGTACGGATTGCCGCCCTTCGTTGATGTGAAAGCACCAACAGTTATGGCCGGCCAGATATGCCTATCAGCGGGGCTGATCCATGGTGCAGCAATGGATCTGGACATCTCCAGCCGAAGATCACAAACACCCTCTCAGCCCTGATAGGTTGGGTGCACTTGCATCAGGTCCCGCCCATGTTCGAGCGGTTTACCGAGAAAGCCATCAAGGTGATCATGCTGGCCCAGGAAGAGGCCCGCAGGCTGGGCCACAACTTCGTGGGCACGGAGCAGATCCTGCTGGGCCTGATCGGCGAAGGCACCGGCGTGGCGGCCAAGGTCCTGAAATCCATGGGGGTCAACCTCAAGGACGCCCGGGTGGAGGTCGAAAAGATCATCGGCCGCGGCTCCGGCTTCGTGGCCGTGGAGATTCCCTTCACGCCCCGTGCCAAGCGTGTGCTGGAGCTCTCGCTCGAGGAAGCCCGCCAGCTGGGCCACAACTACATCGGCACTGAGCACCTGCTGCTCGGCCTGATCCGGGAGGGCGAGGGAGTCGCCGCCCGGGTGCTTGAGAACCTCGGCGTCGATCTCGCCAAGGTGCGCACCCAGGTGATCCGCATGCTCGGCGAAACCGCCGAAGTGGCCGCCGGCAGCGGCAGCAAGGGGTCCACCAAAACCCCCACCCTCGATGAATTCGGCAGCAACCTCACCCAGCTCGCCACCGAAGGCAAGCTGGATCCGGTGGTGGGCCGTCAGAACGAAATCGATCGGGTGGTGCAGATCCTCGGCCGCCGCACCAAGAACAACCCTGTGCTGATCGGCGAGCCCGGCGTGGGTAAAACCGCCATCGCTGAAGGTTTGGCGCAGCGCATCACCCTCGGCGAGGTTCCGGACATCCTCGAAGACAAGCGCGTGCTCACGCTTGACATTGGCCTGCTGGTGGCGGGCACGAAGTACCGGGGCGAGTTCGAGGAGCGCCTCAAGAAGATCATGGAAGAGATCAGGAGCGCGGGCAACGTGATCCTGGTGATCGACGAAGTCCACACCCTGATCGGTGCCGGCGCCGCTGAGGGCGCGATCGATGCGGCCAATATCCTCAAGCCCGCCCTGGCCCGGGGCGAGCTGCAGTGCATCGGCGCCACCACCCTCGACGAATACCGCAAGCACATCGAGCGCGATGCGGCCCTTGAACGCCGCTTCCAGCCGGTGATGGTGGGCGAACCCACCGTTCTCGACACCATCGAGATCCTGCGTGGCCTGCGCGAGCGCTACGAACAGCACCACCGCCTGAAGATCAGCGACGAAGCCCTCGTGGCCGCCGCCACCCTGGGCGACCGCTACATCTCCGACCGCTTCCTGCCCGACAAGGCGATCGACCTCGTCGATGAAGCCGGCAGCCGCGTGCGCCTGCTCAACTCGAAGCTGCCGCCGGCCGCCAAGGAGCTCGACAAGCAACTGCGCTCGGTGCAGAAGCAGAAAGAAGATTCCGTCCGCGAGCAAGACTTCACCAAGGCCGGTGAACTGCGCGACAAGGAAGTGGAACTGCGTGAGCAGATCCGATCCATCCTCCAGGCCCGTCGCGATGAAGAGCCCACGGCAGCCGAAGGCGGCGAGGCCATCACCACCGAAGCCACCGGCTCCATTGAGCTGCCGCTTGCCGGTGCCGGCGGCGATCGCAGCCCGGTGGTCACCGAAGAGGACATCGCCCAGATCGTGGCCTCCTGGACCGGCGTGCCGGTTCAGAAGCTCACCGAAAGCGAATCGGTGAAACTGCTCAACATGGAGGAAACCCTCCACCAGCGTCTGATCGGCCAGGACGAAGCCGTCAAGGCTGTGTCCAAGGCCATCCGCCGCGCCCGGGTGGGACTCAAGAACCCCAACCGCCCAATCGCCAGCTTCATCTTCTCCGGTCCCACCGGCGTGGGCAAAACCGAGCTCACCAAGGCTCTGGCGGCTTACTTCTTCGGCAGCGAAGAGTCGATGATCCGGCTCGACATGTCGGAGTTCATGGAGCGCCACACCGTCAGCAAGCTGATCGGCTCGCCTCCGGGTTATGTCGGCTTCAACGAAGGTGGCCAGCTCACCGAAGCGGTGCGCCGCCGGCCCTACACCGTGGTGCTCTTCGACGAAATCGAGAAGGCTCACCCCGATGTGTTCAACCTGCTGCTTCAGCTGCTGGAAGATGGCCGCCTCACCGATTCCAAAGGCCGCACGGTCGACTTCAAGAACACCCTGATCATCATGACCTCGAACATCGGTTCGAAGGTGATCGAGAAAGGGGGTGGGGGCCTGGGGTTCGAATTCTCCGGCGCCGCCGCCGAAGAAACCCAGTACAACCGCATCCGCTCCCTGGTGAACGAAGAGCTGAAGCAGTACTTCCGCCCTGAGTTCCTCAACCGTCTCGATGAGATCATCGTCTTCCGTCAACTCACCCGTGACGAAGTGAAGGTGATCGCCGACATCATGCTGCGCGAAGTGTTCGGCAGGATGCAGGAGAAAGGCATTGGTCTCTCCGTCACCGAGGCCTTTAAAGAGCGCCTGGTCGAAGAGGGCTACAACCCCAGTTACGGAGCCCGCCCGCTGCGCCGCGCCGTGATGCGCCTGCTTGAGGATTCTCTGGCCGAGGAGTTCCTCTCCGGCCGCCTCAAGGATGGCGATGCAGCGATCGTCGATGTCGACGACGACAAGCAGGTGGTGATCCGCCACCAGGCGATCACGCCCGAGCCCGAACTGGCTGCCGCCAGCGCCTGAATCAGCGGCGGTTTCACACGGTCCACTCGACGGCGGGAGTTCAATGAACTCCCGCTTTTTCTTGCGCGTGCCACCGCACGCCGCGCAGGTGCCGGGTCGCGTTGCCGCTCGATGCCCAAAATCGGCCGACTAGATTGATCAGATGAGCATCAGCTTGAGCGAACACCTGATCGCCCCGGCCCGCGTGCTGCGGGGCAAAGGTGCCTGGGAAGCCTCCCTGCCGGCTATCGCCGCCCTCTGCCGACGTCCCCTGTTCCTCGGCCGCAGCCGCGCCACCGCTGCTCTACGCGAGTCGCTGGCCGCTGATCTGCGGAGGCTCGGGCTTGATCCCCTACCAGCTCAGCTGCAGTTCGATTGCTGCGAAGAGGATCTGCAGCGGCTTCAGGCGGACGTCGCGGCGGCGAATGCTGATCCAATCGCGGCGGACCCAATCGATGCCGTGGTAGCGGCCGGGGGCGGCAAGGTGATGGACGCGGGCAAGCTGCTGGCCGATCGGCTCGGGCTGCCCTCCATCACCGTGCCCACCAGCGCCGCCACCTGCGCCGGCTGGACCGCCCTGGCCAACCTCTATTCCCCCGGCGGAGCCTTCACCTGCGATGTGAGCCTTGAGCGCTCTCCCGCTCTGCTGGTGTTCGACCACCGTCTGATCCTGCAGGCACCGCCCCGCACCCTGGCCAGCGGACTGGCCGACGCCATGGCCAAGTGGTACGAAGCGTCGGTGAGCAGCGCCACCAGCACCGACGGCCTCGTGCATCAGGCGGTGCAGATGGCCCGCGTGCTGCGGGATCAGCTGCTGCTGGAAGGCCAGGAGGCCATGGCCCACCCGGGCGGTGAAGCCTGGGCGCGTGTGGCTGAGGCCTGCGGACTCACCGCCGGCGTGATCGGCGGCCTGGGTGGTGCCCGCTGCCGCACCGTGGGCGCCCATGCGGTGCATAACGGCCTCACCCAGCTGGAGGCGAGCCATGGCCGCCTGCATGGGGAGAAGGTGGGCTTCGGCATCCTGGTGCAGCTGCGCCTGGAGGAGCTGGTGGGCGGCAACCGCCTCGCTTCCCAGGCGCGGCGCCAGTTGCTGAGCTTCTTCCGCCAGCTCTCGCTGCCGGTCACCCTGGCGCAGCTGGGGCTGGCGGACTCACCGCTCAGCGATCTGCAACGGGTGTGCGCCTTCGCCTGTCAGCCGGGATCTGATCTGCACCGGCTGCCCTTTGCCGTGAGCCCGGCTGACCTGCTGGGCGCGCTGGTGACCACCGATGCCGCCATCGAGCAGTCGGCCAGCGCCGACGCCAACCGTTGACCCTTCCGCAGCCTGACGGCCGGGCGCTGGTGGAGGCGGCGGCCCGCAACCTGCTCGACCCGCAGGGCCGTCAGCTGGCAGCGGCGGTGCAGTGGTGGGACCTGCCGGGCTGGGCGCGGCCCTTCCCGGTGGCGGTGCTGGGGGAGGGCCCGCCGCTGCTGCTGCTGCACGGCTTCGACAGCAGCTTTCTGGAGTTCCGGCGGCTCGCGCCGCTGCTGGCCGGTGGCGCCACGCTCTTGATTCCCGATCTGTTCGGCTTCGGCTTCACGCCCCGGCCCGCCGATGGCGATTACAGCCCCCGCGGCGTGCTCACCCATCTCGAGGCCCTGCTGGCGGAAGCCGCTGCACGCCTTGGCCCCCAGCCACTCGGCCTGATCGGAGCCTCGATGGGCGGGGCCGTGGCGGTGGAACTAAGCCGGCGCCAACCCGCGCGCATCCACCGGCTGCTGCTGCTCGCCCCCGCAGGCCTCACCGGCCGGCCCATGCCCCTGCCGCCGCTGCTCGATGGCCTCGGGGTGCGCTTTCTCGGCCTGCCGGGCGTGCGCCGCAGCCTCTGCCGCACGGCCTTCGCCGACCCATCCGCCAGCGTGGGGCCCGCGGAAGAGGAGATCGCCTCCCTGCATCTGGCCACACCGGGATGGGCCGATTCCCTGCGCCGCTTCGCCCGGAGCGGTGGTTTCGCTGGCTGCGGCGAACCCTTGCCCAGCCAGCCGCTGGAGGTGCTCTGGGGCGCTGATGACCGCATTCTGCGGGCCCCGCAGAAAAAAGCCGCCCTGGCGTTGCTGGGGGACCGAGTGAAGGAACTGGCCGACTGCGGCCACCTGCCCCATCTCGACCAGAGCGATCGGGTGGCTGCCGCCTGGCTCACGCCTGGCCTCTGTTAGAGAAGCCATCCCCTTGCAGGCTCCATGACCAGCTCCGAACCCCAAGCCCCCGGCGGACCGGTGCTGCAACTTCTAGCGGCTGGTCTGCAGTTCTGGATCCGCAGCCAGTGCGAGGCCGTGGAGAGCCTGGAGCTGCAGCTGCACGGCAGCGCTCTGCAGCTGTTGCGCGGCCAGTTGGAGGGCGTGACGCTGATGGCGCGGCGGGTGGTGTACGACGGCCTGCAGTTTGAACTGGTGGAACTGCGCAGCGATCCGCTGCGGGTGAAGCTGGGGCGGCTGGTGCGCGCCCAGTCGCTCACCCTCGACCACCCCTTCGGCATCCGCGGCAGGGTGGCCTTCACCGCCACCGGGCTCACTCACTCCCTGAGCAAACCGCGCTGGCGTGAGCTCAGCGATCTGCTGGGAGAGCAGCTGCTGGGGCTGGGACCGCTGGTGGAGCTGCGCATCGCCCGCGACACCTTGATCCTGGCCGCGCGGGCGATGGGGGAGAACCGCCTGATGGAGCTGGAAACCAGGCCCGTGGCCGTGGATGGGCGGGTGGAGATCCACGCTGTCGACGGGGAGCTGCGGGCCAGCCTGCCGATGGACCCGAACATCCGCATCACCACCGCCAACCTTGAGGGCGGCATGCTCCAGCTGCAGGGAGAAGCCCGCGTGCAGCCCTGAGCTGGAGCAGGCCGGGGGGCGTGGTTCATGGCAAAGCTCGAGGCCACAGGAACTGCCGCGGAGCAGCAGCTCAGGCCAGTGCATCAGGGCAGCAAGCTCAAGGCAGTAACGCCGGGCGGCTGAGCAGCGGCACCACCAGGGTCACGTAGTAGAAGACCACCGCTGGGGTGAACAGGTAGCTGTCAATGCGATCGAGGATGCCGCCGTGGCCGGGGATGGCATCACCGGAATCCTTCACCCCCGCGTCCCGCTTCATCATCGATTCGGTGAGATCACCAACGAGGGCGAACAGAGACACGATCGCGCCCAGCCCGCCGCCCACGGCCCACCCCCAGGGCCAGCCCAGCCAGAGCCCACCGATCACCCCCACCAGCAACGAGCTGGCCACTCCTCCCAGCGCCCCTTCCACCGTCTTGCCGGGGGAGATCGGCGAGAGCGGATGCCGCCCGAGGCGGCGACCGATCATGTAGGAGCCGATGTCGGTGGCCACCACCATCAGACAGGCAATCAGGGTGAGCGCCATCCCGGAGGAGAACGGCCAGCTGGCTCCCACCAGATGGGGCGCCAGCACGGCATCACTGAGATCACGCAGGCGCAGCCAATGGCTGGGAAGGAAGCCCAGGTAGAAGAGCCCGAAGATCGAAGCAGCGATGTCGGCGATGGTGCCCGTGATCGGCTGCAGCAGCAGCCAGCCGCAGATGGCCGCCCCCGACACCGGCAGCACCGCCGCCGCCAGATCCGAGGCCAGCCCGCCTCCACTGGCCCACTGGGTGGCCACCAGCAGCACCTGGCAGACCACCAATGTGGTTTTGGTGGCCGGGCGGATGCCCTTGAACTGCGCCAGGCGAAAGAACTCCAGCAGGCCCAGGTGCACGATCACCCCCACCGCCAGGGTGAACCACCAGCCGCCGAGCGCCACCACCACCAGGCCGAAGGCGCCCGCAGCGAGTCCGCTGAACAGGCGCCGCTTCGAGGTGGGAGGACGGGACGACGCGTTCACCCGAGACGCTCGGCGGCGATCACGAACAGCGGTTCGGCGGCAGCCAGCCGCGCCTGGCTGCCGCGGCGCTGCATGCGGTGCACCGTGGCCTGCACCACCTGCACATCGCGCGCCTTCAGCTGGCTGAGCGTGTCGGTGGCATCCACCAGGCCCTCAAGGCTGGCGGTGCTGATCACCAGGCGTCCCCCCGGCTGCAGCGCCGTCCAGACGGACTGGAGCACGGCGGCCAGCGGCCGGCCCACCTCAAGCAGCACCCGGTCGGGGTGGGGGGGCAGCAGGCCGAGATCCTCAGGAGCCTGGCCGGCATGAATGTGGAGGTTGGGGATGCCGAAGCGGCGGCGGTTGCACTCCAGCAGCTCGATCGCCTCTGGATCGCGCTCGAGGGTATGCACTTCACCGGCGGGCATCAGCCGAGCGATCTCCAGCGCCAGGGCGCCTGTACCGCCGCCCACGTCCCACACCACCGAGTGGGTGCGGGGGCGCAGATGGGCCAGCAGCATCACGCGCAGCTCCATCGGCGTGGGACTGAAGCCTGGCGCCCCTTCAAACACGCTGTCGGGAAGGCCGGGGGTGACGAAATCCCACTGGAAGCCAGCGCTCGCCGCCTGCTCCTGCTCCCCAGCGCCCATCCGCAGCGCCCTTCAGGCCACAACATTCACGCTATCAGCGATCTGGTCAGGCCATAGGAGGCGCTGCTGGCACAGCCACTCCGCCCGGGCGGCATCGATGCGCTCGCCGGGAATCAGCAGGGGGATGCCGGGGGGATAGGGGCACAGCGGTTCGGCCGCCAGACGACCGGCCGCCGCCGCCAGCCGCACCGCCTGCCGGGGCGCGCGCCAGGCCTCCCCCACCGGCAGCTCGGGTTCGGCCACCAGCGGCAGCGGCGGCGGCGTGAAGGGGGCCAGCGGCTCCGCCCCGAGCGCCGCCCGCAGGGCGAGCAGGTGGCGGCGCAAGCGCCACACCAGAGCCGGCGGCGGCACCAGGCCGAGGCAGAAGGTGAGTGCGCCCGGCTCGGGCAACTCGGCGATCACGCCGCGGGCCATCAACCATTGGTCGGCGTCGAGCCCATTGATCCCCATGGCGGCGGTGTGGAGCACCAGCCGCAGCGGATCCTGGTTGGCCACCAACGGCAACCCCTCCGCCTGCAGCCGCTGGCGCAGGCGCGCCGCCACCGCCAGCGCCCGCTGCCGGCAGCGGCGCTCGGCCGGGCTGGGCGCGTGCAGCTGGCGCAAGGCCACCTCCGCCGAGGCCAGCAGCAGGGCACTGGGGCTGGAGGTCTGCAACCAGCCCAGGGAGCGCTCCAGCGCCACAGCAGACACCCGCTCGCCCTGCAGCAGGATCACGGCGCTCTGGGCCAGTCCTGCCGCGCCCTTGTGCAACGACTGCACCACCAGGTCGGCGCCGGCGCCAAGGGCAGCGGCGCGATCGGCCCCATGGCATTCATCCACCAGCACCGGCAGCCCCCGGCGATGGGCCACGGCGATCAGACCGGCCAGATCCCCCTCCAGCCCCTGATACGTAGGGTGCACCAGCACCACCGCCGCCAGCGGGCCCGCCTGCTGCAGCACCTGCTCCAGGCCGGCGGGGGTTGGGGCCTGCCAGAGGCCGGTGGCGGCCTCGAAGGGCAGATCGAACAGCACCGGCTGCAACTGGCCGAGCACGCAGCCGTGCAGCAGGCTGCGGTGCAGGTTGCGCGGCAGCAGCACCCGCCCGCCGGGCGGGGCCAACGCCAGCAGGGCGGCCTGCAGCAGGCCACTGGCGCCGTTGACGCCGAACCAGCAGCGGTGGGCGCCGCACAGCGCGGCAGTGCGGACCTGGGCGGCGGCCACCGCCCCTTCCGCTTCGAGCGGTCCGCCGATGGCCGGCAGTTCGGGCAGGTCCCAGCAGCCGGGGCGATCGCGCAAGAGGCGCGCCAGATCGGCGGCCAGCCCGCGGCCGCGCCCATGGGCCGGCAGGTGCAGTGCCAGGGCGGAGGGCTGCCCGCGCAGAGCGCCGATCAGAGACATGAAGGGCAGAAAACTGTTCCTAGAGTGGGCCGTCGACACTCCCCTGCCGCGCAGGGGCACCGGCTATCACTTCCACTTCGCTCGCGCCCGCCACCGCTGCGGCCCCAACCGGCACCGCTGCGCCAGCGGCCAACGGGACCACCGCAGCCGCCGTCGTTCCCGGCCGCCCGCAGGACCCCGGGCCGCCGCTCCGCTACGACCCCCGGAGCGACCGCCGCTGGTTGCTGCGCCGGCCCTGGATCCTGATCGCGCGGCTGGTGGGGGTGCTCTGGCAACTGCTGGGTCTGGCGGTGGTGCTCACCGTGCAGGGCAACAGCAACGACCGGGAGGTGCAGAAGCGCCTGGGCCGCCGCATTCTCACCACCCTCACCTCACTCGGCCCCTGCTTCATCAAGGTGGGCCAGGCCCTCTCCACCCGGCCCGACCTGGTGCGACGCGACTGGCTCGATCAACTGACCCAGCTGCAGGACAACCTGCCCCCCTTCTCCCACGCCGTGGCCCTCGCCCTGATCGAGCAGGAACTGGGCGCCCCTGCCGATCAGCTGTTCACCACCTTTCCGTCCTATCCGGTGGCGGCCGCCAGCCTGGGCCAGGTCTACAAGGCCGAGCTGCCAGGCGGGCACTGGGTGGCCGTGAAGGTGCAACGCCCAAACCTCGCCTATCAGCTGCGCCGCGACCTGGTGATCATCCGCAGCCTCGGCGTGTTGGCGGCCCCGTTCCTGCCGTTGAACCTCGGCTTCGGCCTCGGCGACATCATCGATGAGTTCGGCCGCAGCCTGTTCGAGGAGATCGACTACCGCTGCGAGGCCGACAATGCCGAGCGTTTCGCCGACCTGTTCGCCTCCAATCCGGCCGTGACCGTGCCGAAGGTGGAGCGGCAGCTCTCCAGCCGGCGTGTGCTCACCACGAGCTGGATCAACGGCATCAAGCTGCAGAACCGGCTGGAACTGGAAGCCCACCACCTTGATCCCACCGCCCTGATCCGCACCGGTGTCACGGCGGGCTTGCAGCAACTGCTCGAATTCGGCTATTTCCACGCCGATCCCCATCCCGGCAACCTGTTCGCGCTCACCGGCAAAACGGGCGCCATGGGCCATGTGGCCTATGTCGATTTCGGCATGATGGATTCGATCAGCGATGCCGACCGGCTCACCCTCACCGCCGCGGTGGTGCACCTGATCAACCGCGATTTCCAGGCGCTGGCCCGCGATTTCCAGGCGCTCGGCTTCCTGCGGCCCGATGCTGATCTCACGCCGATCGTGCCGGCCCTGGAGGCGGTGCTGGGCGGCCAGCTGGGCGAGAACGTGGGCTCCTTCAACTTCAAGGCGATCACCGATCGCTTCT
Source organism: Synechococcus sp. CS-1333 (assembly GCF_025128015.1). Taxonomy (NCBI): domain Bacteria; kingdom Bacillati; phylum Cyanobacteriota; class Cyanophyceae; order Synechococcales; family Synechococcaceae; genus Synechococcus; species Synechococcus sp. CS-1333. Next base: position 5,736 of record NZ_JAHLYO010000031.1, on the reverse strand, counting down.
CGGAGCTGATGTTCGATTACCCGTTCCGAGTGCCGGCCCGCTTCGCCCTGATCATCCGTGCGGTGGTGAGTCAGGAGGGTCTGGCGTTGCGGTTGAACCCCGATTTCAAGATCATCCGCGTGGCCTATCCCTATGTGGCGCGGCGCCTGCTGGCCGGGGACACCAGCGAACTGCGCGAAAAGCTGCTGGAGGTGCTGTTCGATGCCAGCGGCCGCCTGCAGTTGGAGCGGCTGGAAAGCCTGCTGGCGGTGGTGGAGCAGGACGACGCCAACCCCGACCTGCTGCCTGTGGCCGGCGCCGGTCTGCGCCTGCTGCTCGGCCCGCGGGGCAGCAGCCTGCGCCAGCGCCTGCTGCTGATGCTGGTGCGTGACAACCGCCTGCACACCGAAGATCTGCAGGCACTGCTGGGCCTCCTGCGGCGCACCTTCTCGCCGCGCAAGCTGGCCGAGGGCATGCTGCAGCGGCTCAACCCGCTGGCGGCAGCCGCCTGAGCCTGGGGCGGGGACGCCCGCACCAATCGCTAGGGTCGGGCCTTCTTCCGCTGGCCCGTCGCCGTGACCCTCGTGCCCACTGATCCGAGCGAAGCGGCACTGGCCCTGGGCAGCGCCCTGCTCGACGCCGATGCTTACAGCGGTGGCCCCTTCAACGACCTGGAGGCGCAGGGCCTGCTGCTCCAGTACGCCGCCTACGGCCAGCCGCCGTTCTTCCTGGCAGGCGTCGGGCTGGCGATCAGCGTCCTGTGCGGGCTCACCTTCTCCCGCCAGGTGCAGGACAAGCTGGAGGGCTGGAAGCAGGACCGTCTGGCGCTGCTGCCGCTGGGCTCGGGCGAGGTGGTGGCGTCCTACAGCGGTCTGGTGATCGGCGTCACCCTGTTCATCGGCGGGGCGCTGCAGGTGTTCGGCTTCGGCAGCGGCACCGCCCTGCTGGTGGCGCTGCTGCTCTCGCTGCTCACCGCGGGGGCGCTGTGGGCCCAACTGGTGCGGTTGATGGAGCAGGTGGAGAACGGCAGCTTCAAGGCCGTAGATTTCGATAACTTCGACCAGTTCTTCTGATCGGATCCAGCGACAGAAACGGGTGACGGGAACGGGAAAGCTGATCCGGCGTTCTGATCGAAACAGCCCTTGGTTCGGCCGTTCCTGAAGTTTCCAGACAGGCTCGAACAGGCTTGCCGGATCAGTTGAGCAATTCGATCATCCGAAATCACACCCGGGCGTTAGCTGGCCTGATGCGCGTGCGCACCTGCGCGGGCAGGTCCATCAGCAGCCTGGCCAGAACCCGCCGGTCGCCATCGTCGAGCTTGGGCGACAGGGCCACCACCAAAGCCGGAAGGGGAAGGCCGCGGGCGATCACCCGGCATCGCTCCTCGGCACGGGTGGGGTTGAGCTCATCGCAGGGTTGGCTTTCCACAAAGCTGCGTGCCACCACCCCCACATCGGCCTTGCCGTCGCGCACCACCAGACCAAAGATCTCCGCCACTTCAGGATCGGGCAACAGGGTCACGCGCCGGCCCTTGAGCAACGTCATCGACACGAAGGACTTGGTGGCGGAGTAGTCATCGCCGAGGGCCACACCCCAGTGCAGCCGCTTCAGCTCCGCCACCGCCTTTGGGTAGCTGTCAGCATTGGTGAGGATCACACCCGCGCTCCGGCCGCGCAGATGGTCGATCAGGCGATACAGCCTCAGCTGCCGCTCCACTTCGGCCTCCAGGGAGCGGTAGGCATCCAGGTGCTGATGGGAAGTGCCTATCGCCAGAGCGAGGCGGTCGCGCAGGCTGTCGACGCACCAGCGTTTGTAGGCCCTGAAGGTGTCGCAGAACGGCAGGTACCAGTCACTCGAAATCCACAGGCAACTTCAGCAGCAGAGCGGCATCCAGGGTGGGGCCCACCTGGCCGCAGGGAGGACCGAGCACCATCCGCCGCACTGGCCCGAGGCCTGCCCACAGGCCACCGCTCCTTGAGCAGGTGAGCGTGTCGAGGCGATCCAGGTCGTGCTTGGCCAGCTGCAGCCGAACACCAGCAGCGGGGGCAGAAAGGCGGGCGGTCATGGATCTTTAGTAACGCCCCTGCAGCCAGCCCACTGCCGCCGGTCGAATGGCGTCGCTGCTGCGACCAACCAAGCGCCGCAGGCCTGGTGTTCAGCCCCACCGGAATCAGCCCGGCATAGGACAACCTGTGATGGCAGGGTTAGAAACCAGGGCAGTCGCCGGGTCCATCGTGGGCGTTCCCCTCCTGGTGCTGGCGATCCTGCTGGCGATCCTGCTGGCGATCCTGCTGATCGGGCTGTGGCTGCACAGCCATTCGCTGCAGCGGGGGCAGCTGAAAACACTGGAGCGCCGGCTGCAGCAGCTGGAAGCCCGGCTGGGCGCGCTGCCTCCAGCTCCAGTCGGGCAGGCAGCGGGCAAGCGGCTCGAGACGGAACCCAGCGCACCGGTTCCGTCAGCGCCGCCCCTGGGTCCCAGCCGCCTGAGGCCAGCGGCGGCGGAATCCGCGGTTGTGGCGGATGTGGTGGAGGGGGATGTGGCGCTGGTCGTTGTTCCGCCGATGGATGCCGAGGTCGGGACTTCCTCGCCGACAGGGCCCGCGTTCCCACCCCCGCCGCCTCTGCCGCCGCGCACGCCCTCGCCTCGCGGACCCAGAACGGCCGGGAAGCTGGAGCGGCTGCTGGTCGAGAACTGGACCGGGATCCTGGGCGTGATGGTGGTGGTGGCCGGGGTCACCTTCGTCGTGGTGAACGTGGGCCTGCGGCTGGGGGGCTTCGAGCGCTTCCTGATCACCGTGGCCACCGCTGCCGCTTTGGCGGCCCCTTCGCTGCTGCTGGGTCGCCCCAGCCCCTGGCGCGAACTGAGCCTGTGGATGCGCAGCGGCGGTGGCGCTCTCTTGCTGTTCGCCTGCGCCGCCGCCGGCTCCCTGCCGGAACTGGGGCTGCGCTGGATCGAAGCGCCTGGTCCGGCTGTGCTGCTGCTGGCGGTGGGCATGGCCGTGAATCTGCTGCTGGCCCGGGTGGCCCCCAGCCAGGCGGTGGCCTCCCTGCACGTGGTGGTGAACCTGGTGCCCCTGCTGATCGCCAGCCAGAACCCAATCACCCTCGCCCTTGCCACGCTGGTGACGGTGGCGGGCCTGGCGGTGCCGTTGCCCCAGCGGCAGGAACGTCATCAACTGGTGGTCACCTGGGCGTATGCCGGCTTCCAGCTCTGGTGGCTTGCGGGCAATGGAGCGCTGCTGGAGGCCATGCAGCCGGAGCGTGGCTTCGCCTTGGTCGGTGCCCTGGTGGTGTTCGGCGGAGGGGCGCTGTGGCAGCACCATCCGCGCGGCAGAGCGCCAGAACTGCGCCCCCTCCCCCTGTTGCTGCTGCTCAGCCGCTGGGGCGGGGTAGGACTGGCCCTGCTGGTGACACCAACCCATGCGGCGCAGCGCATCGTGGGCCTGGCCCTGGCCGCTGCCCTCGCCTACACCCTGGGTAAGGGGGCCGGCCGGGCGGGGGTGCGCTGGCTGGTCCGCTGCGATCTGCTGGTGGCCCAGGTTCTGGCGATGGCAGCGGTGCTGAGCCTGCAGCCGCTGGTGGTGAATGGGCCGCTGCTGGTGGCCGGCCTATGGCTGGAGACCGTGCTGTTCCTCGGCCTGGCCGTGAGCGAGCACGATCCGGTGCTGCGGCGCTGGGGGTGGGGAGCGGTGAATCTGGTGGCCGTTGCCCTGGTGTTCACGGGGCTGATCACCGCCGCCGTCGATGCACTGACCACCGCACCCACGGCTCTGGAGCAGGGCCAGAACGCCGCTGTGCTGATCGGTGCCGGCCTGCTGGCAGCTCTGCTGCAACTGCTGCTTCAGCGCCGCGCCGTGCCGCTGCCGTGGCCAGCCGCGTTGGGTTGGATCAGCGGGTTGCTGGTGGCGGTGGGCACATCGATCAGCGCGCCCGCTCCCTGGCGGGAAACGCTGGCGCTGGTGGTGGTGGGCGCCCTGCTGCTGCTCGCCCGCCGGCAACGGCCGCCGGGCCTGCTCGGCGGCTGCGGGCTGGCAATCGTCATGGCACACCTGACCAGCTGGCTCGTGCTGGTGGTGCAGGCGCCCTGGTCGCTGGCGCCCCTGCTGATCCGGCTCCTGCCCCTGGCCGCACTCTCCTTGCTGCTAGCCGGTGCCGGTGGCCGGCCCGCGCTGAGGGCCACCGGACTGCATCTGTTCGGAGTCACCGCCGCCCTGGGGGTGTATCTGGCCCTGGCACCAATCTCGGAGCTGTTGCCCGGGACCGCCTGGCTGGCCCTGGCTGCGGGGGCGCTGGAGCTCGCCCGCCGCCGGTCGCGGGGGCCTGCCCTGCAGCTGCTGGTGATGGCCTTGGGCTACCTGGTGCTATTTCTCACGGCCTACCTGCTGGTGATCCTGCCCAGCCCGGAGCTGCTCAGCCTGGGCCGCGTGAGCTTCAGCGCCCGCCTGCCGATCCAGCTGTTCGCCCTGGTGGTGGCGCTGCGGGTCTGGTTCCTGCGCCCCGGCGCAGGCCTGACGGCGTTGCCGCTCTGGCGTGGCGTTCAGCCTCTGGCGCTGGAAGCGGCCGTGCTGGTTTCGGTTCTGGGCATCGCGGTGGAGGTCGGTCCGCTGTGGCGGCCAGTGGCCTGGTCGCTGCTGGCGGTGCTGCTGGTGATCCCGAAGCTGCAACGCCTGTTTGCGCCGCGGCTGGCCGTGTATGCGGTGCTGGTGTACTGGCGCGGCATCCTCGGCCTGCTGGCGATGCTGGACACACTGCCGCCGGCTCCAGAGCGCTGGCTGGGGCATCCGCAGACGGTGGGGGTGCTGGCGATCGCACTGGAGGTGCTGTTCATCCTGCTGGCGCACAAGAAACTGGAGACTCCGCTGCAGGCGGCCTCGCAGGGGTTGCCGTTGCTGAGCTGGATCGCCCGGCGCGTCGCCGCCGCTCCCAACCGCTGGCTGTACTACCCGATGTTCGTGGCCGTGGCCTGGAGCCTGGCGGCCCGCTACGACCGATCGCTGCTCACGCTGCTGTGGGCCCTGCAGGCGTTCGTGATCTACCTGCTGAGCGCCGTGCTGCGCGATCAGCAGTTCCGCTGGCTGGCCCTGCTGGGGTTGGGGGCCTGCCTGGTGCGGCTGGTGGCGATCGACATGGCCCAGGCGGATTTGGGGCTCCGTGGCGTGGTGTTCATCGGCGTGGGGCTGCTGATGCTGGCGATGAACGCCATCTACAACCGCTTCCGGGCCCGATTCAACTCCGGCCGGTGAGGGCTCAGGCCACCAGGTAGCCCTCCAGGCGGCGGGAATGGGAGCGGATGCCGTCGAGGGCGCGGCGTTCGAGGTTGCGGGTCTTGTCGCGGCTCATGCCGAGGGAGCGGGCGATGCCGGTGAGGCTCATCGGTTCTTCGCCATCGAGCCCGAAGCGCATCTTCAGCACATCGCGCTGCAACTCCGGCAGTTGCTCCAGCAGTGCCCGCATATCCCCCCTCAGGCATTCGCTGTCCACGCTCTCCTCCGGCAGCGTCCCGTCCCCCTGCAGCAGATCCAGCAGCTCCGTATCCTCCCCGTCGCCCACCTTCGTTTCCAGGCTCACCGGCTGCCGTGCTCGGCACAGCAGATCCTTCACCTCCTCCTCCGGCAACTCCACCGCCACCGCCAGCTCACTCAGCGTGGGCGTGCGGCCCAGCTCCTGGCTCAGCTCACGCTGACCCTTCTTCAGCTTGTTCAGCGTTTCGGTGATGTGGATCGGCAGACGGATCGTCCGGCTCTTCTCCGCAATCGC